>JAITDF010000608.1 GCA_031282705.1 Opitutaceae bacterium
AGGACATCATTCTGGACAATGGCGGCAATTACCTGCGCGTGGAGGGCTCGCATGTCGGCACCGTGTCAGGAAATATCTCCGGCCCCGGCTACCTCGTCAAACAGGGCGGCGGAATGCTCCGGCTCACCGGTTCAAATTCGTTTGCCGGCGAGATGCAGATTCACGTCGGCACGCTCGCCATCGACAACGCCTGGGCGCTCGGCTCGCACCGGCAGCTTGTTTTTGCCGGCGGCGCGCTCCTCGCGGAAAACGATGTCACCATCGGCAAGCGCATTGTCGTGCAAAACTCGGCCGGCGGAACCATATTGAACGGCAGCCGCGTCACAATCACCGGTGCGAGCCCGGCGGCCGGCTCGGGGCAGAACGGCGCGGGGCTTTACCTCGACGTCAACAGTTCTTTCAACGCCGAAGACGTGACCTTCCTTCGCGTCAACAACTGGCCCGGCGGCGACACCGCGCAAGGCAGCCCGGCGAGCTACGCGGGCGCCGTGTATATGGTCTCGTCCCGCTTGAACGCGAAGGGCGCGCAGTTCATCGGAAACACCACCAACCGCACCGGAGCGGCCATCTTCATGAGCCGCGACAATTGCGAGCTTAACATAATCGACGCCAGTTTTTATGATAATATAAACCGTTCCGGCTGGCGCGATGGCGGCGCCATCAGCGCCAGCGGCGGCAACCAGACCATCATCATGGGGGCCAGCGCCGGGAGGGCGTCCGTGTTTTCCGGGAACAAGGCGGGCACCGCGCCGGATTCGCCGGCCACCTCGCTGCATTTCGGACGGGGCGCCAACAAAACCATCACCGTGAATGTCATCACTGGCCCCGGCGGCACGCTCGACATGTCCGACCCGATGGCAAGCCAGACCCCCGACGCCGCCAACCCCATGATCACGGTGAATTTTACCAAAACCGGTCCCGGCGCATGGAAACTCGGCGGCGGCTCGCTCATGGGTGAAGGCGCGCGCGCGACCGTTAATATAAACGAAGGCGTGCTCTCTTTGCATGATAATGCCTCATGGCAAATGGATGAAGCCGGCTCGTTTGTCGCCGTCAATGACGGCGGCGTGCTGCACCTGTCAACCAGCTCCACCATAAACATCACCAGCGCCGCGAATGCCGGCGTCACGATCAACCCCGGCGGGACGCTTCTGCTTGCTGGCGCCGCTGGCGCCGCCGTGCTCAAGGCCCCGCTTATTGACTTCAAGGACGGCTCAACCATCGGTTTCGACGCAGGGGCCTCCGCCACAAAACTCCATCTCACGGGAGGCGGCACCCTCGCTTTCGGAAATATTAATATAGACCTCAATCCCATCGCGACCGGCAATGCCGGCGACATCACCCTGCTCGACACATCCGGATTCACCGGGGACAAATCCTCGTTTGCGCTGGAAAAATTCACACTCACGCTGCGCGGGGAATCCATCGGCACGCTCGACAACCCGCGCCTCCGGGATGCAGCGCTTGCCCTCGACGGCGGCACGCTGCAAGCCTCATATGATTTCCAGGGCCATGCCACCGTCACGTGGACCGGCGCGGCCGGCGCGGGCTGGGATGCCTCCGCCGCGAACTGGAGCGGCGCGCTCGATGCTCCCGCCTCGGGCACGGTCAGCCAGTTTTTCCACGGCGACCATGTTGTTTTTGACAGCGCGGCCGACGCCGGCGCGCCCGCGAATCGTTCGATCACCATTGCCGCCGGCGGCGCTGGCATCAGCGGCATGACCGTGCAGGGCGATGGCAATTATACATTCACCGGCGGCCCGATCGACGGCGACGGCACGCTTTTGCACAACGGTTCCGGCACCGTCGCGCTCAACAATGCCAACGACTACGCAGGCGGCACCGTCATCTCGGCGGACGGCACTCTCATCGCACGCCATGCGAACTCGCTCGGCGCGGGGACCGTGCAAAACGATGGACTCCTTGTGTTCGATATAGCCAGGGACAACGGCGGCACGCTGTCCAATATGATAGGCGGCGAGGGCGTTTTTGAAAAGACGGGCGACGGAGAAATAGTCATGGGCGGCAATCTCGCGACCGCGACGCTCGTCTCCGCCGGCACGTTTCGCGCGGCCAGGGACAATATATTCACTTCTTCCAAACCCGTCAGCATCGCCACCGGCGCCACACTCGCGCTCAGCGGCTGTTCACAAACCATCGCAAACCTTGCAAACCGCGGGCTGATCGACTTCGGTTATTCCTCCACAACGGATGACACCGCGGCGCGCGCCACACCCGTCACATTAAATGTCACCGGCCCCTATTCCGGCGGCGGCGCGCTCCGCATGCTCGTGCATCTGGCGGGCGCCGACTCATGGGCTGACAGCCTTCACATCGAAGGCCCGGTTGACGCCGGCGGGAAAACCACCGTCAATCTGGTGAACGCAAGCAAGACGCCCAACGGCGCGCCATCGGGCGGTCTCGCGCTCATCACGGCGCCCGGTGCGGCGCCCGACGACGCCTTTGAACTCGGCTCGACCGTGGGCACCGGTTTTTATCTGTTCTCGCTTCATCCCGAGCTGCTCGACAACAACATCAAAACATGGACGTTGCATAATGCCGGTTATTCGCTCGCCATGGGCTTCAACACCGCCGCGCGCCTTGCTTGGCAGGCCTCGCTCCAGACGCTCTTGCAACGCCAGGGCGAATTCCAGGCGGCGCGGAGTCCGGGGCGACAAATGCAATTCTGGTCGCGCTTCAGCTTCCGCGGCGACAACGTGAGCATGCCCGAATACGACGCGTTGTCCATCCAGACGAGCGTCGCCCAAGGCGGCGTCGATTTGATATCCTCCGGCTCGCCTGAAAAAATACGCTGGAGCATCGGGCTGCTCGCCGATTATACGCATTCCAACTTTGATCTCGTGCGGGAAGCCCGCGGGAATGCCTCGATCCACGGCGCCGGCATTTATATGACCGCCGAAAAAAACGGCGGCTACGTCCACTTTTTGGGCAAGGTGATGCGGGGCGTTTATGAATTGTCCTCGACGGACAACCGCCTTGAAACCGACTCCAGGGGCGTCGCTGTCTCGCTCGAACTTGGCAAGAGCATGGAGTTTTCCCAAAACGTGAAAATCGCCCCGCAAATACAGGCCGACGTCTTTTCCCAGGATATAAAAAACGCCGGCGACAGCGGCGGTTTGCATTACGAATTCGACACCGCGGCCGCCTGGCGTTTTCGCGCCGGCATGAGGCTCGACATCCCGTTCTCCATCGGCGGTCGCGCCGCCGGCGCCTACGCGCGCGTGAGCGCCGTCCACGCCGCGCAAGCCGACGACAGGATCACCGTCATGGGCAATACCGGCGTGGAAAATCTCAAAGGCACCTCCGGCGTGTTTGAAGGCGGATTCCAGACGGGCGTTTTTCGCGGCCAGTGGTCGTGGCTCTATGCAAACGCGTCCTGGGAAACGGGTGACAAAATCGACTCTTATGCATTTACCGGAGGCTTGAAGTTCGCCTGGTAAACACAAGCCGGACGCGCCGCGCCGCGCCTTTGCATCCTGAATCTTATGCCTGCACAGTCATATTGATAATAACAATCAACCCATGCCCATTATGCGTATCCCGATATTAACATATACCGCCCTTGTCGCCCTAAGCGCGCACATGCGCCTCGCGGCCGATGTGACGCCGATTGTTTTGCTGGACGAATGCTTCCCCTCGGACACGCGCACCTTGCAAAATCCGCCGGACTCGGCCGCGTGGTTCACGCAAACCCCGGCAGCCGTCAGTGCCGACGCCACGGCGCGCGCGCTCACGCTCAACGCGTCCGCCGGCGGCACAACAAGCGTCGTCGCCTACGTCCCGTCGCTTCGCCTCCCTGTCGGGGACAAACTTGCGCTTGCCTGCGATATTACACTGCCCGGCGGCGCGCTCAGCCAGGCGGACGACGCCCTGCTTGTCTCGCTGCTTAATACAAAGGGCATCGCCGCCAACCGCACCACGGCCGACGGCGCCGCGCCAAGATACAACACATCCACCGGCTACACACTGGGCATCAATCCCGACGATCCCGTCATGCGTGCTCCCGGGCAAACCGATTCGCAACCCAGTCTCTCGCTCCGCCGGAATCCGCCGGGTTCCGCGCCCGTCTCGCAACTCCCCTATTCGGCGGTCAACGAAACATTCGGCGGCACCAATCCGACGGCGGCGCCCTGGCGCCCCATTTCCACGGATTCCAAAACATGGTATGCCTCCGTCCCTTTTTCCTCCCCAAATACGGGAATCAGCCAGAACGGTTCCCTGATACGTTTCCGCGCGGGAGGGTTTGTTGTCACGCATTTCGATCGTGTGTCCATCGACAATGCAGGCGACACATTTAAAGTCACAATCAACGCAAACATCACCGACAATGGCGACGCCGGAGCGACCACCATCACCAGCATACTCGCGGGATTGTTCGACACGCGTTCGACGGCACTGGGCCCTGGCACGGCAACGGAAGCGCAGATTCAAGGCAATACATTCACCGCCGACGGCAATCCGGCGGTGATATCATCGCTGGGAATCATCGCCGGCGCGATCAACATAACACAAAACACCGCCACGGCGGGTGTATGGCTGCGCGATGCCGGAAGCGACCGGCTGTTCACGCGAAACACCGCGAACTGCCTCACCTCGGGCATGTCCCAGGGCATTCGCGGCAATTACAACCGCTTCGAGATAACCTATACGCGGCTTGATAATGGCAGGGTCGATGTGGCCGTTGCCATCTCCCAGGCCCCCTCGGCGAACGGAAATTATGCGCTCAAGCACAGCATGCATTATGACGGTCTGGATAATATCCACGCGTTCGACACGCTGGCGCTGGACATCGGCCGCGCCGCCGGTTTCATGGATCTCGATGACATCAAACTCGAACTCATCCAGAAGCCCGTCACCCTGGCCACAACCAGCACCCTCACGCCGTCGTTGACCGCGGGCGGGACCTGCCGGCTCGAATTTGAAATCCACCGCGCCGCCGCCGATACGCTCAATCTCACCGCGCGGCTCGACGGAGAAAGCCTCGCCGGCCCCGTTGAATTGCAGGCCGCGGACACCATGCCCGGCGCCACGAACCCCGGCGATTTCCTTGCATTCGACACCATTTTTTTCTCCATTAAAAACGCCGGCGGCGCCGGTGCTTTTCCGACTCTGAAGATCGCCGGCATCATGCTCTCGCAAATCCCCCTTGGCGCCCGTCCTGAAATCATACAACAACCCGCGAGCATGATCCGCTCCGTCGGCGGAGCCGCCGCCTTCGAGATCGCGGCCACCGGCGGCGGCCTCACCTACCAGTGGTGCAAGGACGGCATCCCGCTTGCCGGCCGGACCGGGGCCGCGCTGGATATTGCCGGCGTGGCCATGTCCGATGCCGGATTCTATACATGCGTCATCACAAATGACACCGATGCATCCGTCACGAGCGAGGCCGCATTGCTGCGCGTCATCGACACGGCTGAGCCCGCGCCCGAGCCGGACGGATTTGCCGGCG
>JAITDF010000649.1 GCA_031282705.1 Opitutaceae bacterium
CCCCAATTGCATTCCAATTGCCCGTTTGTGGCGACTGAAGTCGCCACGCCAAATCCGGCGACTGAAGTCGCCGCCCCGATTCTCTCCGCCGCCGCGCCTTCTTTCGCCGCGCCTTTCGCCGGCGCCTTCTTCCGGGGCGGCGACTTTAGTCGCCGAAAGCGGCGGAGCCGCGCGGCCGGGCGACTTCAGTCGCCCGCTCCTCTCCAACCCGGTGCGCTGATTTTCACCTGCGGAATTTAGGTTTGTCTTGTCAGGCTTCCCGCTTCGCTCGGCCCCCCCTGCTCGTTCCTGACGAAGAAAGATAAAGACAAAGAGGAAAGAATGGAGGGAACGAGAATGGGTAAGCGAACGGGAACGATTATAAAACGATATAAACCTACTAAATTCCGCAGTTGAAAATCAGCGCACCGGATTGGGGAGGAGCGGGCGACTGAAGTCGCCCGGCCCGCGCGGCTCCGCCGCTTTCAGCGACTAAAGTCGCCGCCCCGAAAGAAGGTGTGGCGGAAGAAGGCGCGGCGGCGGAGAGAATCGGGGCGGCGACTTCAGTCGCCGGATTTGGCGTGGCGACTTCAGTCGCCACAAACGGGCAATGGGAATGCAATGGGGGACAGGTAAAAAACGAACTCTCGTTTCAACTGCGGAATTTAGGATAAACCAAGCGTCCTGCCGCTTTTCCACCGGGCTTTTTCCGCCGGATGCTTTTCAGGCGAGGATTTTTCGGACAAGCGGCGGGACGCCGCTTCCACTCTTGCGTCGCCGCGGCGTTGGTGGAGGGCGTCGAGGGTGTAGTGCCAGTCGCGGCCGCGCATGGCGGCGTAGTCGTAGAGGCCGGCGGTGGTGGTGCCGGTGAAAACGGCGTCGCCGGCGGCGGCGGCCACGATGGGGAGAGTAACCCGCGCCGGTGAGCGTGGCGGTGGTGAGGGTGGCGTAAGCGCCGGCGTGTTGCGCGGGGTCGGGGAAATTCACACGCGTGCCGCCAGCGAGCGCGAGGCGGGTGAGGGTGGAGGAGGCGGTCATGCGCCAGCGGGAGCCGCCATCGAGGGCGAGGTGGATGGCGGCGGTGTCGCGCATGGCGGCGGCCCCAGTGAGGGTGGTGTTGGCGAGGGTGAGGGCGAGGGTGGAGGCACCGGTGGCGGCGAAGTCGCCGCGCAAGGAGCTGTCGGTCATCGCCAGCACCGTGGTGCCGCTGCCGCGGAAGGCGGTGTCGCCGAGCAGTTGCACGCCGTCTGTCATGCAAATTTCCGCGTGGATGGGGCACGACCAGCAGGCTGAGGCTGCTGTCCGGCAGCACGGCCTCGTTGTTCACGGTCAGCGCTTCCGCGCCGGCCGGCACCGCGCCGCCGCGGACGGTCACGTCAAACACGCAGTCCGTGAACGTCGCGCTCGGCTCGCCGAGGCCGACATGCAGCGCCACGCCGTCGTTCGCCGTCACGGTGCCGCCGTCAATGACCAAGGTCTTGTTGCCGTCCACGCGCGAGTAGGCCGTCACCCCCGTGCTGTTTTCGCCGCTGGCGGTGACGTTGGTGTTAATCAGTGTCATCCAGCCGGTGCCGGCCGCGGCCAGCGACGCGCCCACCGCGCTGCTGCCGCTCGCGGTGATTTGTGAGTCCAGCACCGTCAGCCCGCCGCGATTGCTGACGGAGCGGACGCCGTGCGGCGCCTGCACCGTGGCGTTGGAGAGCGTCAGCCATTGCCGGCGGACCCCGTGGTGGTGATGGAGCCGCCGGTCAAGGACAGGCTGGCCTGGCTCTCGACGCGCGAGCCGTGGCTGCCGGGGCAGCTGTCCAAGGCGGAACTGAGGGTGATTTTGGTGCTCCCGTAATGTGTCCCCCGCTGCCGCTGACCGTCAAGGCGGCCGGCTGGTAACGGCCTCGTAAGTCTGGTCCGCTTCCGTCACGATGCCATTGGCGACGACTTTGTCCTGCGCGGGCGGGCATATGCAACGCGGAGGTGCCGAGGGCGCAGAGGAGGGGGATTGTTTTTGTTGGTTGGTTTCATCCTAAATTCCGCAGTTGAAACGTGTTTTTCAATTGCGACGCAGTTGGACATTAACGTTGTAATATATTACATATTAAAATTATACAAATATTTCGATCGAGAAAAACGCACTTGTTTTGAGACTTTTTTCACTTCACCCATTGGGTGAAGCTACTGGAGCCGGATTTCCCTCTATGCTCGCTTTTCAACTGCGGAATTTAGGTTCATGTCGATAGTTTCTGGTTTTGGTTCTTTACCGGGAAAATGACGGGATGGGCGGACGGTCTCGCATGCCGTGTGTCTCGCGTGCCGTGTGCGCGTCCCGTCGGAGGCGGTCCGGCGGAAGGGCTTGGGCGGGACGCCGGCACGCGTGACGCGTGCGCTGCCCGGAAACAGAAGCGGACGGGGGTGACGGCGGCGGACGAGGCGGGGCATCGGCGGCGGACGGGGCGTCGGTGGCTGGCAGCCCCGGAGGGGCGTCACTGTCTTGCGATGAACCCCGAAATCCGTGCAGACACGCACCGGGGATAAATGGGTTTCCGGGATAAATGGTTTTGCATGGGGGGCGGCGCATTTGTTTGGCTGCGGCAATCCCATGCACTCCGTCACTGCCGCCGCCATGCCCGAGTCCGCCTCCTGTCCGCCGGAAGGGGGGGCGGCGCCGAACAGATTGCGGGAGATGATTCCGGGCGAGCGCCCGCAGGAGCGGCTGCAACGGCTGGGGCCGGCGGCGCTGGGCGACATGGAGCTGCTCGCGATGCTGCTGCGCAGCGGCACGCGCGGGCAGGATGTGCTGACGCTGGCCTCGCGGCTGCTGGCGGCGGCGGGCTCGCTGGGCAGCCTCATCGCGTGGCGCGAGGCGGACTACCGGAAGCTCAAGGGCATCGGGCGCGTGAAGGCGTTGCAGCTCATCACGGTGATGGAGGTGGCGCGGCGCGTCCTCAACCAGCGGGCGGGCGAGGCGCCGGTGCTGGGCGAGCCGGAGGCCGCCGCGGCGTATCTGTGGCCGTTTTGCGCGGGGCTGGAGGTGGAGAAGTTCTGGGTGCTGTGCCTCAACCGGAAAAACCGCCTGCTCAAGCGCGTGGAAATCACCTCCGGCACGGCGACGGCCAGCCTGGCGCATCCGCGCGAGGTTTTCCGCGAGGCGATACGGGAGGGGGCGGTGTCCATCATTTGCATGCACAACCATCCCAGCGGCGACCCGTGTCCGAGCGCGCAGGACATGCAGGTGACGCGGCAGCTTCGCGAGGCGGCGCGCGTGCTGGGGATTGATTTGATGGACCACATCATCGTCGGGCGGAAGGAGGCCGACCCGGCGGGGGAGGGGTTTTATAGTTTTCGCAAGGAGGGAGGGATTTGAGGAAGGGAAGAAGTGGCAAGTAGCAAGTAACAGGTGGCGAGTGGCGAGTGGCGAGTGGCGAGTAACAGGTGGCGGGAGGCGAGTGGCTGGTGAGGCGGAGGGATGGGAGCTATGGGAGCTATGGGAGGCGAGGGCGGGCGGGTGCTGGCACTGGCGGGGGCGTGTCATTTCCCGCGGCGCGTCCGCCGGGCGAGCAGGGCAAGGGCTGCCAGCGCCGGCAAATACCACGGGGTGGGGGTGCCGCCGCCGCCGCCGCCACCGCCACCGCCGCCACCACCACCGCCGCCGCCGGGGTTGCCGGGGTCGGGGCCGGGGCCGGTGGTGCCGGTGGGGGGGGCGGCAGGGGGAGGGGCGATGGCGACGAGGAGGGCCGTCTCCGTGCTGCCGGTGGCGGGGTCGGTGATGATGCGGAGGGCGTGGTTGCCGGTGTCGGCGATGTAGAGGGCGCCGTCGGGGCCGGATACGATGTCGCGGGGGGCGTTGAAGCGGGCGGCGGCGCCGGTCGCGCCGTTGTCGGCGCCGGGGGTTTTCAGCGCGCCGGCGAGGATGCGCATGGCGCCGGCGCCGGAGGCTCCGGCGGGGGTTATCGAGCGGATGACGGAGTTGGCGGTGTCGGCGATGTAAACCACGCCGTCCTGCCAGGTGACGCCGGCGGGGGATTCCAGGCCGGGGCCGGAGAACACGGACATGGCGAAGCCGGCGCCGGGTTGGGGGGCGGGGAGGATTTTGCGGATGGCGTGGTTGCCGGTGTCGGCGACGTAGAGGGCGCCGTCGCCGCCGAGGGCGAGGTCGAGGGGGGTGTCGAGGAGGCTG
>JAITDF010000650.1 GCA_031282705.1 Opitutaceae bacterium
CAAAAGACTGGCCGCCGCGTAACATCAGTTATTCATTCTTCATTCCAAATTCTTTCGTCCAACATTTTCCATCAGCGTGAAGCGCGCGCATAGGCTTCCACCTCGGTCGTGAAACAGTAGGCGGGGTCGAAGCGGTTTTTTTCGGGGTGATTGCCGAGGTAGGTCAGGCGCACCTGCCGGGCGAGCACGGGCGCGAACTCGAAGAGGCGCGCCTCGGGCCCGCCATAGGGAAAGTCATGGCGGCCGACCTCGGTGAAATTTTTCCCGTCGTAGCTCACTGAAACCGCGATGGTCCGGGTCGAGCCGAAGCCCGGCACGCCCACATGCACGTGCGTGAGCCTGGCGGTGGTGCGCAGGTCGATGGTGACGTTCTTGGGAAATTTGCCGGTGCGCTCGGTGGCAAACGTGGCGCCGCGGCGCATGGCCCAGAGGCCGTCGTTGAGGCCGGCGTCCCAGCCGCTCTTGTTGGGGTCGTCGCACTCGAAGGGTTTCGCGAGCGCGAGGTTGGGGCCGAGGTTTTGCGGCAGCCGGGCGCGGGGCAGTTCGAGTTTGGGATCGACCTGCGCGGTTGGCGCGGCCTGCGCGGACGGCGGGGCCGCCGGGCTGTTTTTGCCGAAATTGCTCTGCGTCGGGCCGCCGGAGGTCCCGAACACCTCGACCTCGGTGATGAAACAGTATTCCGCCGCGAAGCGATCCTGTTTCTCGTGGTTGCCGGCGAAGGTGAGCCGGACATAGCGGGCCTTGGCGGGTTTGAACTGGAAGAGGTGGTTGTCCTCCTTGCCCGGCGGAAAATCATTCGCGCCGGTTTCGGCGAAGGTTTTCCCGTCCGCGCTGAGCGAAACCGCCACGGTTTTCGTGGCGCCGAAGGACGGCGTGCCGATGAAAATGGCGGCGACCTCCCGCGCGGTTTCGAGGTCGATGGTGACGGTCTTGGGAAACTTCGCGGCGCGGCCCGTGGCGTAGGTGTTGAGCCTGCCGGCGGCCCACGAGCCGTTGGTCAGGCCGGGGTCCCAGCCGCTCGGGTTTTTGTCGCTGGACTCGTAGGGTTTGCCGAGCGCGAGGTTGGGCCCGAGGTTTTGCGGCAGTTCGGCGGGCGTGATGGCGGCGGCAAGCGAACAGGCGAGCACGGCGGAAAACGCCGCCAGGGTGCGGGAGATTTTATGGATCATGACAGGGTTTGATGCGGGTTGTCTGGAGCCGCGCGGACGGACGGCAAAGACCGTTTCGCCGGAAAAAGCCTTGTCGATGAGGCCGCCCGGCCCGGCACTGGCTTCCGTCAAGGCAAGGGTGTTCATGGGGTTTGTTTATTGGATTGAAAAAAATCCGCTGACAAGAGCGAATCTGAAAGGGCTCCCCGCTGTTCCTTATATCGTTCCCGTTCCCGCTCTCTCCGTCTCTCCGTCTCCGGGACGTTTCAAAAACGAAAACGGGAACGATTCATAATGGCGTGACACGACTTTGGGTTGCGCCCGGGCGCCAGCCGGGGTCAGGGCGCCGGCCGGTGTCAGAGGGTGAAGCCTTCCGGGGCGATGAGGACGGTGAACTCGCCTTTGAGGCTGGTTTTGGCGAGGCGGGCGCGGACCCCGCCGGCGGGGCCGGCGAGGAAGGTCTCGTGGAGCTTGGTGACTTCCTTGGCCACGCAAATCACGCGGGCGGGGCCGAGTTTTTCCGTGATTTCGGCGACAAACCTGTCCACGCGATGGCAGCTTTCGTAGAGGACGAGGGTGTATTCAAAATCGCGATACTTTTCCAGGAACGCGGCGCGGGCGGAGGCTTTGGGCGGCAGGAAGCCGGCGAAAAAGAAGCCGTTGGTGGGGAGGCCGGCGGCGCTGAGCACGGCGGCGAGCGCGCAGGCGCCGGGCACGGGGACGACGGGCAGGCCGAGGCGGCGGCAGGCGCGCACGAGGCGGAAACCGGGGTCGCTGATGGCGGGCGTGCCGGCGTCGCTCACGATGGCCACGGATTTGCCGGCGGCGATTTGCGCGGCGAGGCGGGCGGCGGCGGCGGTTTCGTTGTGATCGTGACAGGCGGCGAGTTCGCTGCGCGGGAGGCCGAGGCGGGCGATGAGCGCGCCCGTCGTGCGGGTGTCCTCGCACGCGATGATGTCCACGGCGGAGAGGATGGCGCGCGCGCGGTCGGTGAGGTCGGCGAGGTTGCCGATGGGCGTGGCGACGACATAGAGGTGGC
Organism: Opitutaceae bacterium; assembly: GCA_031282705.1. Taxonomy (GTDB): domain Bacteria; phylum Verrucomicrobiota; class Verrucomicrobiia; order Opitutales; family Opitutaceae; genus Termitidicoccus. The sequence goes on from JAITDF010000650.1 coordinate 2,188, forward strand.
CGGGGCGCGGGGTGAGGGAGGCGTTGGGCGGGTGCGGCTCGCGGATTGCGGATTGCGGATTGTCCGCGCCGCCTCCGTCGCCGCCGTCGCCGGTGCCGGCGGCGGCGGCGGGCGGTGCGGGGCGGTGCGGCGGTGCGCGAAGCGGGAGGTCGTCGGATGCGGGCATGAGAAAATCCGGCCAGATGACCGGATTTTTTGCGAAACAAAAGATGGCGCGCGGCGCGCCCGTGCGGGGGTCAGCGCTGGTCGCCGGGATTGCCCATGCCGGGGATGCCGCCTTCCCAACTGGCGGGACGGCTCCACGGGATCGAGGTGTCCCTGGATGTTTTTGTGGTGCAGCCGGCGAATGCCGCGGCGAGCGCGAGGAGAAGGAGGGCGGACAGGAGCTTTTTCATGGTGTGCGACCGGATTGCGTAGAGATGTTTTTGCGCGGACGCAAGGATGGGAATTTTCCGGGCAACTTCCCGGCTTGCGATTGGGGCGGGCAGTGGAAATTTTCGATTTTTGATTTTCGATTGATGGCGCTGCCGCTCCGATTGGGAACATGGCGCGGCGGCGCCCAATCGAAAATCGAGAATCGAAAATCGAAAATCCCTCCGATGCCTTATTTTGACCACAATGCCACCGCGCCGCTTTCGGACGCCGCCCGCGATGCCTGGTTGCGGGCGCAGGAGGAGGCGTGGTTCAACCCGGCGAGCCCGCATCGCGGGGCGGCGCGGGTGCGGGCGCGGCTGGAGGCGGCGCGGGCGCGGCTGGCGGAGCTTCTGGGGGCGGAGCCGGAGCGGGTCGTGTTCAATTCCGGAGCGACGGAGGGGGCCGCGTCGGCGCTGGACTGGTGGGCGCGGACGTGGCCGCGCGACCGGCGCATCGCGGTGAGCCCGGTCGAGCATCCGTGCGTGCTGGAGTCGGCGCGGAAATTTTTCGCCGGGCGCACGGCCTGGCTGGAGGTGGACGCGGACGGCGCCGTGCGGCTGGACGCGCTGGAAAAACTGCTCGCGGGCGGCGGCATCGGCGGCGTGGCGGTGATGGCGGCGAACAACGAGACCGGCGTCATCCAGCCGTGGCGCGAAATCGCGGCGGCGTGCCGCGCGGCGCGGGCGGCGTATTTGTGCGACGCGACGCAATGGCTCGGCAAGCTGCCGGCGGCGGGGCTGGGCGGCGCGGCGATGTGGGCGACCGGCTCGGCGCACAAATTCGGCGGGCCGAAGGGCGTCGGTTTCGTGAAACTCGCGGCGCAGGCGGAGGGGTTTTGCGCGCTGCCGGGCGGCGGGCAGCAGCGGGGGCACCGGGGCGGCACGGAGGATTTTCCGGGCGCGGCAGCGATGGTCGCGGCGCTGGAGGCGGCGGAGGCGGAAACAGGAGCGCGGACTTTCCAGCCCGCGTTTTCGCGGGCGGGTTTCGAGGCCGAAGGCCGGCAGCCGCCCGCCATGCCCGCGCCCCCTTGGGCGGAGGAGCGGCTGCGCTGGCGGGCGGAGTTCGAGCGGGCGGCGCCGGCCGCGGCGCCGGGAGCGCGCGTGGTGGCGGCGGGCGCGCGGCGGTTGTGGAACACGGTTTCGCTGCTGATGCCGCGCGGGGAGGGCCACCGCTGGGTGGCGCGGCTGGACCGGCGCGGGTTTCAGGTTTCGACCGGCTCGGCGTGCGCCACCGGCGCGGACGGGCCGTCACACGTGCTGGCGGCGATGCGCGTGCCGCCGGACGAGGCGCGGCGCGTGGTGCGCGTGAGCGCGGGCCGGGAGACGTCGCGCGCGGACTGGCTGGCGCTGGCGGAGGCGCTGGGCGCGGTCGCGCGGGAACTGGAGGAAACGGAGTGAGTTTTTGAACAGAAGGAAACAGCGGGAACGAATGAAACGATGAAGAATTTCTTTATAGGGCACTTTGAAAAATTAAAAACCAACATGAAATCATCGAAAAGCTCACACAGAGGTTTTGGAGGCGTAGGGCAAGCGTCCCGCTTGCCAGATTGGGACGTAGGGCAAGCGTCCCGCTTGCCTGATTGGGACGTAGGGCGAGCGTCCCGCTTGCCAGCCGGGAGCAGGATGCTCCCGCCACTTTGGGGCGGCGCGCTTTGCGCGCCGTCAGGCAAGCGGGACGCTTGCCCTACGCCTCCAAAACCGCCGCGTGAGACATGATTTTTCAAAGCACCCTATAAACAAATGCACACCGGTTGGATTATTATTTTGGCGGCGGCTTGTCTGCTGACGGCGGGCGCGGAGGTTTTGCGCCGTCGCCGGCTGTCCCCGTGGTATGCGCGCGGGTGCGCGGGCCGGGCGTGGAAAAAGCGGTTTCCCGACGCGACCGCCACGGAAATCCGGCGTTTTCTGTCGGTGTTTGCCGATGGTTTTTTGCTGAAAAAACGCCACCGGCTGAAGTTTTTTCCCGATGACAGCATCAATGAAATATACAAGGCGATTTATCCCTTCGGCGGCCCCGATGCGATGGAATACGAGATATTGTTCTTGGAGCTTGATAAATTATACAACCGGGAAATTCCGGTCGAATCCTTCAACGAGCGCCTGACCCTGGGCGAATTATTTTCCGCAGCGCGCGCATCCAGCGACAAAAAATAAATCCGTCTGTATTGGCAAATACCATCCAAGGGTGTCTGATCACGCCTTCTTTGTTTCCTTTGTTTCCTTCTGTTAAATAAAAAGCCGTCCAATAAAAAATGCGCCTCGCAAAAATAACCGTCCAGGATTTCCGCAACATCGGCCTGGCGGAGCTTTTGTTCGCGGGGCGGCGGCAGTTTCTGGCCGGGGAAAACGGGCAGGGGAAATCGAATCTGCTGGAGGCGGCGGGGCTGGTCACGGCGCTGCGGTCGTTTCGCACCAGCGACGACCGGGCGATGATCGCGCACGGGAAGGCGGAGGCGGCGGTGGCGTGCGGGTTTGAGCACGAAAAATTCGGCGCGGCGCGGGTGGTGATCCGCCTGCGCGCGGGCGGCAAGGAGGTGCAGTGGGACGGGGAGCGCGTGCCGCGGCTGGGGGAGTTTCTGGGGCGGTTTCCGGCGGTGGTGTTCTCGTCGCAGGACCAGCAGTTCGTGCGCGGCGCGCCGGGCGGGCGGCGGCGGTGGCTGGACTTGGTGCTGTCGGCGACGGATGCGGACTACCTGCGGGAGTTGCAGGATTACCACCGGGCGCTGGCGGGGCGGAATGCGCTGCTGAAGCGCGGGGCGGCGGACGCGGGCGAGCTGGAGGCGTTTGAGCAGCCGCTGGCGCGCGCGGCGGCGGAGGTGTCGCGGCGGCGCGCGGCGGGCGTGTCATGCCTGGGCGGATACGTGGCGGAGGCGTATGCGCGGATGGCGGGCGGCGGCGAGGCGGCGGGCCTGGCGCACGCGCCGGGCGTGGCGGGCGGCGCGGAGCTGGACGCGGCGGGCTGGGCGGCGGTGTTTGCGCGGGGGCGGGCGCGCGACGCGATGATGCGCGCGACGCTGGGCGGGCCGCACCGCGACGATTGCGCGCTGACGGTGGCGGGGCGGGCCGCGCGGGAGTTTGCGTCGGAGGGGCAGCAGCGCAGCCTGGCCCTCGCGTTGCGGCTGGCGGAGGCGGCGTTTTTGCGGGCGCGCACCGGCGTGACACCGGTGTTGCTGGCCGACGATGTGCTGGGCGAACTGGACGCGGGCCGGCGGCGGCGTTTCTGGGGCGCGCTGGACGGGGAGCACCAGGTCATCGCCACGGGCACCCGCGCGCCGGACGAGGCGGAGGAGGGCGCGGCGGCGTGGGAGTTTTTCGGCGTGAGAGGCGGATGTTTCACCGCCGAAGGGCGCCGCCCAAAGTGATGCCAGCCTTCCGGAATCCTTTTTCTTTCGTCCTCCTTTTTCTCTTTTCGCCAGGAGCGGGCGCGGGGAAAGAGCAGGAGGAAAGAGGCAAGAGAACGAGGAACGGGGAACGAGAACGAGAACGAATAAGGAAGAAAATTCCGGCGGGGCATCCCTTTTGCGCGCACCCGGCTCCCTGCGGTGGCGCATCCGCGGGCTTGCACGGCGGGGCGCGGGCTTTACAACCGACGGGATGAAGCGCCGTCAATTGCGCGGGTTCGACCTGCGCCAGATCAACGGATTCTCCCGCCTCATCGGGGTTGACGAGGCGGGGCGCGGCGCGCTGGCCGGCCCGGTGGTCGCGGCGGCGGTGCTGGTGGAGCGCGGGTTTCTCGAAGGCCATTGGGCGCGCAAAAACGGCGGACGGGTGGACGACTCCAAGCAGCTCGACGCCGGCGAACGCGAGGCGCTCATGGCGGAATTTGAGCAGCTCGCCCTCCAGGGCAAAATCCACGCCAGCCCCGGCGTCGCGTCGGTCGCGGAAATCGAGCAGCTCAACATCCTCGGCGCGACCAGGCTCGCCATGCGCCGCGCGCTTGAGGTGATTTATCCCCCGTCGATGTTCCCGCGCGAGCGCGAGCCCGACCTCTTCCTCGGGTTCGACGACCGCGACGCCGGGCAACCGGGCCGCCGCCGCCCGGAGGACGCCGCCTGCCGCATCATCGTGGACGGCCTGCCGCTCAAGCCATTCCCCTACCCGCACACCGGCATCGTGAAGGGCGACGCCCGCTCGCTCTGCATCGCGATGGCCTCGATCATCGCGAAAGTGACCCGCGACCGCCTGATGCGCGCGCTCGACACGCGCCACCCCGGCTACGGTTTCGCGCGGCACAAAGGCTACGGCACCGCGGAGCACCGCGACGCCGTGCTGCGTCTCGGCCGCTGCGCGGAGCACCGCGACGCATTTCTGCGCAACCTGCTCGCCACCCGCGCCGACCCCGCGCAGACGGTGCTTTTTGAAGAAGTGGCAAATGACAAGTGACAAGCGGCAGGTGGCAGGTGGCAGGTTTGGTTCCGGGCGAAGCGACAGTCCGCCAACCTGCGTTACGCCACCTCATTATTCCTCCCGTTCTTCTTTACTGATGTTACGCGGCTCCGTCGTACCGCAGACTTCCAAGTCTGCTTCGAAGCTCATGCCTGATTGCGGGTTCGCGGCCAAGCGTGAGTTTTTAAGCAGGTTTGGAAACCTGCGGTACG
>JAITDF010000457.1 GCA_031282705.1 Opitutaceae bacterium
GGGGGATTTTTCTTTTTTTCCGTTTTTCAACTCCACATCAAACCAGAGTTCGACCGGCTCGAAACCTTTCGCCGGCACCGTATATTCAAACGGATAGGAGGCATCCTCCATTTGCGCGGCAGCGCCTCCGCCCTGTCGATGGTTCAGCGTGCAGCGCGCGATTTCACGGTCGTTGTCCGGGATATAAGCATAAACACGCGCGGGCTCGTTCGGCCCGAGCAGCAGGCCGGCGGCGCGCGCGCCGCGCCAGCCGAGTTCGCAATGGCTGCCGCTTCCGGGCAGGCGCGGGCCGCCTTCGCCGGCCATTTCGCGCTGGAATCCGGCCCGCGGTGTCACGCCGCGAAAGGAGACCACGGTCAGCCCCTCGGGCTCCACGTCAACGCCGGCGCTTCCGGCGGTGTTGAGCGCGCCGGCGGTTTTGCGCCCCGCGGCGTCGCGCAATTCCAGGGCCACCTCCTTGACGTTCGCGGGCCAGGGAACAAGCGCGGGGTTGAGGCGCACCTGCGCGGTCACGCGCTGTTTGCTTTGGTTGGCGAGCGCGATGTGGAAACTGTTTTCGCCGCGCGCCGTGATATAGTTGAGCTCCGGATGCGTCACGGTGACGGCGCCGCGCGGCATCCAGAGCCAAAGGTTTTCTTCGCCATGGATTTTTCCCGGGCGGTCGCCGTAGATTTTTTGCTGAAGATACGCGTAGCCCTCGGCGTAGCGTCCGGGGAAATCGACCTGGCCGCGGGATTTTTCGAGCACGTCGGCCACGAGGCAGTCGAGCAGCATCGCGATGTGCGGCCAGACGTGATTGTAGTGAAGCGAGGCGGTCGAGTTGAGTTCATTCAAAGGGCGTTCGGGAAAATCCGGTTTCTGGTAGGCGGTCGTGCGCGCCGTGTTCATATGATAGCCGGGAAATGTTGTATAACGCCCGATGACCGCGCTGCGCGCGATATCATGCAAAAAACGGTCGCCGGTCTTTTCCGCGATGCGCATCATCCAGGGCGCGTAGCACGCGAGCAGGATGCCGCGGTGTCCGCGGCTGGTGACGGATGATTCGGGCGTGAGGCCGATTTCCGAAACCTGCCACGCGGGCAGCGAAACGCCGGCTCCAGATACGAATCCTCCGGGAAACGGCGCTCGGTATAAATCAACGGCTGCCAGAGTTCGTCGAGTTCGTCGGGGGAGCACGACGGCGCGCCCGCATGGCCGAACGACCACCAGCCCTCCTGTTTCACCCGCGCCGATAATTTCAGCAGCGGCGGCGTGCCGTCCCCGGACAATTCCAGCACCGCCTCCAGCGCCACCCGGTCGTTTTCGGGAAACTCCCACGTGACGCGGCCGGCGCCGGCGGCGCCGGCATCGGCCGCGGCGCCGGCGCCCCCCGGCTCCCGGGGCGCGCGGGCGCGCAAATACGTGAGCCTGCCCGCCTCGAACAGATTCGCCGTGCGGTCCGCGCCGTAGCCGCGGTCGGAGTCCGGGTCGTAGCAGTCGGCGACGTGCCCGGTGTTTTTCGCCGTCTTCGAGGCCGCGCCCCACGTCAGCACGTGGTAGGACGAGCCGGTGTCCTCGCCCGTCAGCCCCTTGTCCTTGAATTTGCCGAAACGCATCGTGAGGTTGGGATTTTTTTCCGCGTGCAGCACGGCGAACACCGGCGCGAACACCGCGCGCCCGCCGTCGGGCGAGACGACGAGGACGTCGCCGTCCGGCGCGACCGTCATCGTATAATCGGCGGAGGCCGCCGGGGCCGCCGGCGGGAAAAACAGGCACGCCGCCGCGACGCACGGCGCGAGCCGGAGCATGGCGCGAAGCATGGCGGAGACGGGTCTGGCTGGGACAGGTTTGGTGGATGAGGACGGAATCATGGCGGGTGGCAGGAAATGAAAAACGGCTGGCGACTGGCGGCCGGCCAACGGTGGCAGGCCGGCGGCTGGCAGGGAACTCGATGCGCCGGTTAGCAAAACGGCATTTCGGGAGTTTGCCACCTGTTATCCGGTCAATGGTTGACCTTTTGAAAGCATCGCACAACCTCATCCCCATGCCCCAGACCACGACGGTAAGCATGAAAAAAATCGCCGAGACGGCCGGAGTATCCGTCTCCACCATCTCGCTCGCCCTGCGCAACAGCGCCAAAATCTCCGCCGGCCGCCGCGCCGCCATCCTGCGGCTGGCCGAAAAAATGGGCTACCGCAACGACCCGCGCATCTCCGAACTGATGCTGTATCTGCGCACGGCCCGCGCCGGCCGCGCGCCATCCAACATCGCCTTCGTCATCCCCGAGCTGACGCGCGACCAGGTGCGCCACTACAGCCCCATCCTCTGCATGCTCGACGGCGTGCGCGAAATGGCCGGCACGGTCGGCTTCGAGGTGGACGTGTTTCACCTCGCCGACCCCGGCATGAACACCAAACGCCTGCGCTCCATCCTCACCGCGCGCGGCATCCGCGGCGTGATCATCGCGCCCTTTGCCAGCGGGGTCGCGGAACTCGACTTCGACATCCGCGGCTTCTCCGTGGCCACCGCCGGCTACAGCATCGTAAAACCGCGCCTGCACCGCGCCTGCCCGCACTACCAGCAGATGATGGACGAGCTGCTGGAAACCTGCACCGCGCTCGGCCACCGCCGCCTCGGACTCGTGATGACCTACAACGAAGGCGGCATCGGGCACAAACTCTTCACCTCCTCGTTCCTCTATTACCAGTCGAAAATCCCCGCGGACGACCGCATCCCCATCCTGCCCAAGCCGGAAATCTCGCCCGGCCACCTCCGGCGCTGGCTCGCCGCGCACCGGCCCGACGTCGTCATCAGCGCGGCGAGCGTGTATCACCTGCTGCACGGCATCGGCGTGGACATCCCGCGGGACGTCTCGTTTGCCAGCATCGACCTCTCGGAGCCGCCCACCGACGCCGCCGGCGCCGACCAGCGCTACCAGCTGGTCGGGCGGGAGGCCCTCACCCTCGTGCTCAGCCAGCTCAACCTCAACCGCACGGGCGAACCCGAGGACCCGCGGGTGCTGCTGGTGGACAGCCACCAACGCGAAGGCTTCTCGCTCGTTGCGAAAAACAGCCGCCCGCGCAAAAAGAAAAAAATCTTCACCCCGCGCCGCGCCTCCCCCGCGCCGGCATTCCTCGGCTTTCTGCATTAACCCCCGCCCGCCGGCGCCGGTGACGGTGACGGCGCCGGCGGGCGGCGAAGTTGCAAGTGAGGTTGCAAGTGCCAGGTTGCAAGTGACAAGAAACGCCGCCGGAGTCTTCTCTTTCTTCTTTCCTCTTTACTGATGTTACGCGGAACGGCGGGTTCGGGGAGCGGACCCGGGTCGCGGGCCGGGGGGGGGGGGCCGCCC
>JAITDF010000712.1 GCA_031282705.1 Opitutaceae bacterium
GTTGTTTTTGGGGTGGTGTGTCCGCCGGCCCGCGCCGGTCCCGATGTTTCTATATGGGGGGTGTCCCCGCCGCGACCGCCCTACCAAAAAACCTCTGCCGCGTAACATCAGTTAGTATAAACCTAAATTCCGCAGTTGAAAAGCGAGCGTAGAGGGAAATCCTGCTCCAGTAGCTTCACCCAATGGGTGAAGTGAAAAGAGCCCAAAAACACGTGTGTTTTTCTCGATCGAAACATTTGTATTATTTTCATATGTAATATATTGCAATGTTGATGCTCAACTGCGCCGCAGTTGAAAAACACGTGTCAACTGCGAAATTTAGTATAAACACGCCCGGCATCCTGCAACACCTGTGATTTCGCATAAATGCGGGATGGTTTGATGCCGGCGGCGGGCGCATCAAACCGTCCCGCATTTTTTCATGGGGAATGGCATTGTCATTTTTCCGCGGCGGGCGGCGGCAGGTTGTCGCGCGTCACCATGCGAGACGCCACCGTCACGGTCCCCGGCGGCGACCAGGTTTTGTCGGCGAGGATTTTCACGGCGATTTCAACCGCCTCGTCCACGCAGAGCGGATAGACAAAGGTCGCCGCGAGCAGCCCTTCGCGCACTTTCTCGATGCCGCCGCCGGGGCCGGAAAGGCCGTCAACGCCGACGAAGAGCATCTCCTTTTCCCGCCCCTTGTCCTTCGCGGCGAGCCACGCGCCCATCGCCATCGGGTCGTTGTGGCCATAGACGATGTCGATTTGGGGAACGGCGCTGAGCACTTCCGTCATGCGGTCCTTGCCCCGGCTTTGGAGCCAGTCGGCGACGGGGTTGGCGACGACTTTGATGTCCGGGTAGTTTTTCCACACGTCATGGGCGCCGCCCTCGCGGTTGATTTCGGCCTCGACGCCCTTCAGCCCGCACAATTCGACGACGGTCCCGCGCGGCGCGCCGTTTTTCTTTTTGAGCAGTTCGACGATGTATTCGCCGGCGAGGCGGCCGATCTCGCGGTTGTCGGCGCGGACGTGGCTGGTGTGGAAGGGCTGGCTGATGTCGCGTTCAAGGCAGATGACCGGGATTTTCGCGCGGAGGGCGCGGCCCATGACGCGCGTGAGCGGGGCGGATTCGTTGGGCGCGACAATCAGCAGGGCGGGCCGGCGCAGAATCGCGGTTTCGATTTGCGCGATCTGGCGGGCGTTGTCCTGCTGGGCGTCCATGATTTCCAGGCGCGCGCCGGGCACCTTCGCCCAGAGTTCGGACATGCGCTGGTTTTGCGCGGCGCGGTAAGGCTCGGCGTTGTTGCACTGGCTGAAGACGATCAGTTTTTCGGCGGCGGCGAGGCCCGTCCCCAGGGCGCAGAGGGCGCAGAGGGCCGCCGGGAGGAGGAGTTTTGTTTTCATGCGGGTTTGGATTTTTTGGTTTTGGCGCGGGTCATTTGGGCTTGCGGGCGGATTGGAGCCAGACGGCGGCGACGATGATCACGGCCTTGATCATGAACTCGACGTTGGTGTCTATCAGGCGCAGGCGGAGAATGTTGGTCAGCACGCCCATGATGAGCGCGCCGACGACCGTGCCGAAAATGGAGCCTTTGCCGCCGGCGAGCGCCGTGCCGCCGATGACGACGGCGGCGATCGCGTCCAGCTCGTAGGCGACGCCGTCGTTCGGGTTGCCCTGGTAGCTGCGGGCGGCGTGGATAAGGCCCGCCACGCCGGCGGCGAGGCCGCACAGCGAATAGACCAGCACCTTTGTGCGGCGGATGGGCAGGCCGGTGTAGCCGGCGGTTTTTTCGTTCTCGCCGACCGCGCGCGCGTGCCGCCCGAAGACCGTGAACTCCAGCAGCACGTAAAACACGAGCGCCGCCGCGCCCCACAGGCCGATGACAAACAGTTTTTCCGAAAAGATGTCCGCGAATTTCGCCGACACGTTGTCGCCGAAGCCGAAGTCGATGTTGGTGTTGTCCGTCATCCAGCGGGCGAGGCCGCGCACGCCGATCATGGTGGCGAGCGTGACGATGAAGGGCTGGACGCGCAGGCGGGCGATGACGATGCCGTTGAGGAAGCCGAGGAGGGCGGAGGCGGCGAGGGCGGCGAGGAGGGCGGCGGCGATGTGCGCGCCGGCACCGAGGCCCGGCTGCCATTTCACGAGCAGCATCGCCGCCAGCGACGCGACGAAGGCCAGCAGGCTGCCGACGGACAGGTCTATGCCGCCGGCGATGATGACCAGCGTCATGGCCAGCGCGATGATGCCGATTTCCGCCTGCTGGCGGAGGATGTCGGTGAGGTTGTCGAACTGGAGGAAGATGTTTTCCCCGCCGGAGCCGGCGGGGCTGAACGCGGCGGCGGCGGCGAAGATGAGAACGAGGCCGAGCACCTCGCGGAACCTGCCGGGAAACATGGGAAGTTTGATTTTCATCGGGGAAATTTCGGGCGGTTTTCTACTCCTGGGTTTTGATTTCCCTCATGCCGGTGGCGAGGGACATGATTTCCTCCTGGGTGGCGGTGGCGGCGTCGAGCACGCCGGTCACGCGGCCCTCGTGGAGGACGATGATGCGGTGCGCGAGGCGGAGCAGCTCCGGCATTTCGGAGCTGGCGAGCAGGATGCCGGCGCCGGCGGCGGAGAGTCCGGCGATCAGTTTGTAAACGTCGGCTTTCGCGCCGATGTCCACGCCGCGCGTGGGATCGTCGAGATATAAAAGCGCGGGGCGCGTGAGGAGCCATTTCGCGAGGAGGACTTTTTGCTGGTTGCCGCCGCTGAGGGCGCTCACGGGGGCGGCGAGCGAGGGGATTTTCGCGCGTGTTTTTTCGAGTTCGTCGCGGACGAGTTTTGTTTCCTGCCAGCGGCGGACAAACGGGCCGCGGCGGAGGCGGCAGAGGATGGCGGCGGAGGCGTTGTGGCGCACGCTGGTTTGCAAAAACAGGCCCTGCCCGCGCCGGTCCTCGGGCAGGTAGGCGAGGCCGGCGAGGATGGCTTCGTCGGGCGAGCGCGGGCGGAAGCGGGCGCCGGCAAGCGTGGCGCGGCCGCCGGTCCACGGCTCCATGCCGAAGAGCGCCTTGCCGAGCGTGCTGCGCCCGGCGCCGACGAGGCCGGCGACGCCGACAATTTCGCCGCGCCGCACGCGCACGCTTATGTTTTTCAGGCGGCGCGTGCAGAGGTTTTCCACTTCGAGCGCGATGTCGGCGCGCGGCGTCGTGGCGATGCGCGCGGCGGTGTCGAGCGCGCGGCCCACCATCAGCGAGACGGTTTCATCCATCGAGGTGCCGGAGGCGTTTTTTGTGGAGACGAGGGCGCCGTCGCGCAAGACGGTGACGCGGTCGGCGACGCGGAAGATTTCGCGCATTTTGTGGGAGACATACACAATGCCGGCGCCGGCGGCGCGCAGTTCGGCGACGAGGGCGAGCAGGTGGCCGGCGGCGTCCTCGGTGAGCGAGCTGGTCGGCTCGTCGAGCAGCAAAAACCGCGCGTCGAGCGCGAGCGCGCGGGCGATGGCGACGAGTTGCGCGGTGGCGATGCTTTGCGCGGCGAGCGGCGCGAGCGGGTCGGCGTTTTGCAGGCCGACGCGCCGCAAAAACGGGCGGCTCCACGCGGCGAGCGCGCGGCGGTTGACAAAGGCTTTTTCCGCGCGCGGGTGGCCGAGCGCCATGTTTTCGGCGATGGAGAGGCCGTTGAACAAATCCAGCTCTTGGAAAACGATGCCGATGCCGAGCGCGCGGGCGCGCGCGGGGCCGGTGATTTCGACGCGCGCGCCGTCGAGGAAAATTTCGCCGGAGTCGGGGCGCGCAACGCCGGCGATGACGCGCGCGAGCGTGCTTTTCCCGGCGCCGTTTTCGCCGCAGAGCGCGTGGACTTCGCCGGCGCGCACGTCGAAGCAAACGCGGTCGAGCGCGAGCGTGCGGTCGAAGCGTTTGGTGATGTCGCGGCAGGAGAGGGAGGCGGGCGCGGGCATGATGCGGTCAGGTTTTCACAACGGGTATTTGGGCAGCGTTTTTTTTGCGAGCAGCAGCTCCCGGCAGCGGCGGGGCGGGGCGCCGAAGCGGAGCGTGACCCACTCGGAAAAATCGGAGAGGCGGCGGAAGCCGAGGTCGATCGCGATGGTTTTCACCGGCACGAGCGGGTCGGCGAGCTGGCGGTGGCAAAACGTCATCCGCCGGCGGTCGAAATAACGTTTCGGCGACATTCCGGCGAGCTTGCGGAAAAGGACGGCGAGGCCGCCGTCGCCGGCGGCGGCGTGCGCGTTGTCATGATCATCACCGGCATCGGCGCCGCGCGCGGGCGGACTGGCGAGTTCCTTCTGGCGGAAATGCGTGTCAAGCGGGAGCGCGTCGAGCCAGCGCCGGCAGGCATCCGCCTTTTCCTCCGGGGCGTCGTCGCTGTCGAAAGTGAGGGGCATGGCGTTTCCGCGGGCGTTTCGCACAGGCTGTGCAAACAGAATCATGCGGACGGCATGATGATGATTTTATCGGCGGCGGCGGTGTTTCAATTTGTTTCCAACTCCCATTTTTCGGGCAGCTTGGGGAAGGGCGCGTGCGGCTCGGCCTGATACCAGAAACAAGTCGAGGCGATGTCGGATTTTTGTTTCAAATAAGTGCGGTCGCCGCCGGGGCCGCCCTTGCCGCGCCAGCCGAGGTCCTGCATGGTCACGCGCAAATCTTTTTGAAAGCGGACCGGGTCGGCGAGGTGCCAGCGGTAGAGGCCGAAGCGTTGTTGCGAGATATAGACACCGTCGGGCCGGATGACCTGGCAGAGGCCGGCGTAGGGCGTGCAGTATTCCTGGTATTGTTTTGTCTGGCGGTTCTCAAAATTATAGGAGCCGCAAAAATAATCCTCGGTGCCGGTGCCGCAAATGGTCGGGTGCCGCCCGTCGCCGTCGAGGAAGAATTTGATTTCGCCCTCGCCCCACCAGCCGTTGTTGCGCACGCCCCACGCGAGATAAACGCCGACGTAGTGGCCGCGCCCGCGCACGCCGTCTATTATAGTGTAGTCGGAGGTTTCATTCACGGCCTTGCGGCGGAATTGGGCGTGGAAATAGGCGGCGTCGTCCGGCACCGGCGCGAGCGCGTAGTCGATTTGATAATACAAACTCATGTCGCGCGGGTTCAGGTTTTCGACGGTCATTTTGCAGCGTTTCCTGAACGGCATCGGCCAGTAGCAATTAAACGCGCTGCCCGGATTCACGCAGACGGCGAGCGAGGAGACGGGCGCGAAAACGCCCCAGCCCATCGCGAAAAAATCGCCGATCGGGCACTCGACGGACGGCTCGGTTTCGTCGTCCCAATAAATGCGCAAAATCGAGAGGCGCCAGTTTTCGGTCGGCGTCATCCACATATGCTGGATGGCGCCGGGGCCGGCGATGTCGGCGAGCGTGAAGGTCTGGCCGGAATTGATGACGACCTTCGGGTTCACCTTCCAGCCGGCGCCGAACGGGCGGGCGACGGCGGCGGAGTTGGCGGCGTTGGGTTTGCCGGCGTCGGCGACGGGGTCGGCTTTCGCCCCGCCGCCTTTTTCGCCGGTGAAATTCTCCGGGGAGACGGAGCGTGTCTGCGCGTCGGAGAGGCGGTGGATGTTTTCGAGGCCGACGAAAAGGCCGTCGAATGCAGGCGCCGGCGCCGCGAGGGCGAACGCGAGCGCGGAGAGGCTGGCGAGGTGTTTTGTTTTCATTGCGTGGGAGGTTTCCGGAGTTGAGCTTTTTCCGCGGGTTGTATCCGGGGCGGAAAATACAAAGGCGCGGCGTGCGCGATTTCGGGAAAAAACTGCCGGCGCCGGCGACGCGTCTCAAGGGGGATTTTTGAAAACGCGCGGAAAGAAGTTAGGAAAAACAAAACGCCGGCGGCGGCGGTCAAAATCTCCCGGACAGCATGGCGAGGGCGAGGGCGATGATCAACACGACGCCGACGGCGATGATTAAAAACCGGCCGCGATGATGGCGGGCGCGCCGCGGCATTTCATTGCGCAGGAAACGTTCGTAAGCCTCCGCCGTGTCCTCCTCGCCGGGCAGGTCGAGGCCGTCGTAGATGCCGGCGCCGGTGTCGTCGTCGGCATCCCAGCCGGTGCGCTCGTCGGCGCCGCAGTTCGGGCAGGCGCGGGCGTCGGGCGGCAGCGCCGTGCCGCAGATGGCGCACTCGGGCGGCGGGCGGCGGCGGCTCATGGCGCGGCGGCGGGCGGCGGTTGCGGCGCGGGTTGCGCATGCCCGCCGCCGGCGGCGGCGCGGCCGCCATTGGTGAAGTATTTCCGGTTGAGCAGCCGCCAGAATGTCGCGAAGAACGCCGTCAGCGGAACCGCCAGCACCATGCCGATGATGCCCGGAAACGCCGTGCCCCAGAAGAAAATCGCGAAAATGATCATCGCGGGATGCAGCCCGGTGCGGCCTCCCATGATTTTCGGCGTGAGAAACCAGCCCTCGATGCACTGCACGATCACGTAAACCAGCAGCACGAGCGCGAGCAGCCCGGCGCCGCCGCCCGGCTGGAGCACGGCGAGCGGCACGGTGACGGCCAGGCCGATGATGGTGCCGAGATAAGGCACGATGTTCAGGATGCCGAGCGCGAGGCCGATGATGAGCCCGAACCGCAGCCCCGCCACGGTGAACCCGATGGCGAGCAGCGCGCCCATGATGATGCCGATGAGGAATTGCCCGCGGAAGAACGACACGACGATGTTGATGAACTCGCGGACGAGAAACACCACGTCATCACGCAACGACGGTTTCAGGAACGGGAGATGCCGCGAGAGCCCGTGCACCGGGTCCGCGCGCGACAGCATGAAGAAGAACAGATAGACCGGCACCACCGCGAAATGGGTCGCGAAACTGATGACGGAAAAGACTCCCGCGCTGAACACCTTCAGCGACGGCACGATGAGCGCGGGCAGCCTGCCGAGCCCGTCTTGCAGGAGATCGAGCGCGTTGGCGACGGCGGGGGTTGCGCGCAGCCGTTCGATGAGGGCGGGCCACTCGGGCGAATGCCGCCGGATGTAATCGACGCCCTGCATCCACAAATCCGGCAGATACGCGATGAAGTCGAGCAACTGGCCGGCGAGCGGCGGCACGATGAGCACGAGCGCGACGGCCAGCAGGACCGCGAACAGCGCGTAAAGCACGGCCACGGCGGGCGCGCGCCGCCCGCGCATGCGTTTTTCCACGGCGTCCACCGCGGGGCGCAGGATGAGGGCCATCACGCCGGCGATGGCGACGGGCCAGAGCACGCCGGAGAACGCGCCCAGCAGCCGCCCGATGCTCATGAGGATGAGCACCAGCAGCACCGCCGCGCCGGTGCAGGCAAACAGCGTGAGCGCGTTGCCGATGAGGCGCCGCTGCCCGGCGGACAGCAGCGCGCGGTGGTCGTCAGGGCCAGTGGCGGGCATATGGGAAGGTGGTGGACATATGGGAAGGTGGACGCGGGTGGACGCGAATAGGAAACCGGGCGGATTTGTTTAAGGGCACTTTGAAAAATCAT
>JAITDF010000003.1 GCA_031282705.1 Opitutaceae bacterium
CGTTGTTTTTATTCCAGCTCGCAACCGGGATGATGCCGCCGCCGGCGGCATCGGCGCCGCCCAGCGGCGGCGGCACCGCCGACCCGATTGCAAACTGGAATCAGGTTGGTTCATAACTGATGTTACGCAGGAGAGGTTTTTTGGTGGGGCGATCTCGCCGAGACCGCCGGGAGCCCCGAGACGACCCCGGCGGTCTCGGCGAGACCGCCCCACCAAAAGCCTGCCAAAAGACTGGCTGCCGCGTAACATCAGTTCATAATTACTTGATTAACGGAACGTTGAAAAATCAAAAAACAACATGAAATCATTGAAAAGTCCGCACGGAGGCGCGGGGAGCCAAGCAGGGCAAGCATCCCGCTTGCCTGATTGGGGAGTGGGGCGAGCGTCTCGCTTGCCTGACGGGAGCAGGATGCTCCCGTCACTTTTGGACGGCGCGCTTTGCGCGCCGTCAGGCAAGCGGGACGCTTGCCCTGCTTTGGCCTCCGTGCGGGACATGGTTTTTTCAAAGTGCCCTTAACCAAGTTTCTGCGTTTTTTTATTTTCCCGACCTTCCCGACCTTCACGCCCTTCGCGGTTAATCTTTGGAACCTCTCATATATGCCCGCGCCTCCATGCGTCATTTTATAAACAAATACCGCCACGTCTTCCTCGTCGGGCTGCAAAGCAACATCGTTTACCGCTGGCACTTCACGCTGCGCGCCACGTTTTCGCTTTTTCACCTCATCGTCGTCTTCCTGCTCTGGGGCGCGGCCTACGCGGGCAAGACCGAGATCGGCGGCTTCGCGCTCGACCAGACGCTCACCTATTTCATCACCATGATGGTGATGCAGTTTTTCATCAGCGCCTTCAACGAGGACTACCAGATCAGCGAGGAAATCCGCAACGGCCTCATCAACCAGTTTCTCCTCAAGCCCGTAAACTATTTCATCTACCGCCTCAGCATCTTCGGCGCCGCGCGGCTCGTTTCCGGGCTGCTCGCGCTCGTGCCGCTGCTCGTCGTGCTCCCGCTCATCCACGACCACCTCGCCTACCCCGGCGGCGCCGGCGACGCGTGGCGGCTCTGGCTCGGGCTGCCCGCCGCCGCCATGTCCGCGCTCATCCAGTTCACCATCGCGTTCTGCTTCGGCATGCTCACGTTCTGGTTTCTCGAAATCCAGTCCTTCATCATCCTCTCCTACGCGATCGAGACGCTCCTCGCCGGCCAGGTTTTCCCGCTCGACCTGCTCCCCGCCGGCATCTACCGCCTCTCGCAATTCCTGCCCTATTATTACCAGATGTATTTCCCGGTCGCGATTTTCACCGGCCGCATCAACGACCCCGCCGCCGCGCTGCACGGCCTCGGCCTCCAGCTCTTCTGGCTCGCCGCGCTCCTCGCGCTCGCGCGCCTGCTCTGGCTCCGCGGCCTCCGCCGCCACACCGCCGTGGGCGGATGACGCCCGCGCGGCGCGCGCGGGCGCGGGCGGGCGGGTCCGCTCCGCCCTCCGCCGCCAGCCTTCCGCCGCCGCCCGCCGCCCGCCGCCGCCGGCCTTCCATCGCCTGTCTTCCGTCGCCGGCGCGTTTCCGGCGCCGGGCATTTATTTCTCCCGCGCCGGTGAAATTATGTCCAATATCCTGGAGGCCAACAAATAAAAAATTCGGATGATATTTTGAGCACTTTTGCATCCATCGCGTCTATCTTCCCGTAGTCAGCATCGTTCATCAGGGAACGATACTTGTTTGTAGTTCTTACGGTTTGCTTGGTGTTAGGTCATGATGGCCATCCTTTTTTGGGTGGCCATTATGTTTTTGGTTCGTCGCCATTCACCGGCCAGGCGCACTTGGATTCTCCTCACGGTGGCTTCCACCCGCGCGGCCAGTTTCAAGATTTTAACTGATGTTACGCAGTCGGCAGATTTTGGCAGGGCGGTCTCGCCGAGACCCCCCGCGGTTGCCGCGTGGTGCTCGCGGCGGTCTCGGCGAGACCGCCCTACCAAAACGGGCCGCCGCGTAACATCAGATTTTGAGCCGGATGGTCTGCGGGGTCGCCCGCGCCGGTTCGCCGCCTTTGAGCGCCACAGCCGCAGTGGGCTGGCCGCGAAGCCGCCGCACGAGAGCTTTTCCCCGAACAGGTCCGGCTGGTGTTTTGGAAGTCTGCGTTACGCCAGGCCGCCGGCGGGGAGAATGAGAACGAGGACGAGGAAGGGGAAGAGAAAGGCGGGATGACGCCACTTGAGTTCCCCCCCGCATCCCCGCCGCATCCCGCCGCTTGCCACCGCCGCCGCGCCCGGCATGATTGCGCGCTGATGGAAAACTTCACGTATCACAATCCCACACGCATCCATTTCGGACGCGGCCAGATCAAAAAAATCTCCCGCGAGATACCCGCCGGCGCCCGCGTGCTTCTGCTGGCCGGCGGCGGCTCGATAAAAAAGAACGGCGTTTACGACCAGGTGAAAAACGCCCTCGGCGCGCGCGTCACGCACGAGTTCTTCGGCGTCGAGGCCAACCCCGATTTCGACACGCTCATGCAGGCGGTGGCGCTCGCGCGGCGGGAAAAAAGCGACTGGGTGCTCGCCGCCGGCGGCGGCTCCGTGCTCGACGGCGCGAAATTCGTCGCCGCCGCCGCGCCCCACGCCGGCGACGCCTGGCAGATCCCCGTCACGCACGGCGCCGCCATCACCGCGCCGCCGCTGCCCCTCGGCGCCGTGCTCACCCTGCCCGCCACCGGCTCCGAGGCCAACGGCAACGCCGTCATCTCGCGCCGCGCCATCAAGGAAAAACTCGCGTTCCACCACCCCCTCGTTTACCCGCGTTTTTCCATCCTCGACCCCGGCACGACCCTCTCGCTCCCCGCTCGCCAGATCGCCAACGGCATCGGCGACGCGTTCTGCCACGTGCTCGAACAATACCTCACCTTCCCCGCCGCCGCCGCGCTCCAGGACCGTTTCGCCGAATCCATCCTGAAAGTGCTCATCGACGAAGGCCCGAAAACGCTCGCCGACCCGAGCGACTACGACGCCCGCGCCAACCTCGTCTGGGCCGCCACCTGGGCGCTCAACGGCGCCATCGGCGCCGGCGTGCCGCAAGACTGGGCCACCCACGCCATCGGCCACGAACTGACGGCGCTCCACGGCATCGACCACGCCTGCACGCTGGCCATCGTGCTGCCCGGCCTGATGCGGGTGCAGCGCGAAACCAAGCGCGAGAAACTCACCCAATACGCCGCGCGCGTCTGGCGCCTGCGCGAAGGCGCCGGGGACGCGCGCATCGACGCCGCGATTGAACACACGCGCGCCTTCTACGAATCGCTCGGCATCCGCACGCGGCTCGCGGACTACGGACTCGATGCCGCCGAAACCGCCGCGCAAGTCGCGCGCCGCCTCGCCGCGCGCGGCGAGACCGCCCTCGGCGAACGCGGCGACATCACGCCGTCCAGAATCGAGCAAATCCTGCGCCTCGCGGCGTGAGCGGGTTTGCCGGGCGCGTCCGCGAGGCCGGGCAGGGCAGGGGGGGCGAGTCACTTTGAAGCCCCCGGCGCGGCGTTCTTGGGAATTTTTGGCTTCCCCGCCCCCGAACATCCCGCATTCTCCATCCCGACCAGTCCGTTTTCGCCAACCGCAACCCATAACATCCAAAACCATGATACCACTCATCATCACGCTCGGCATCATTGTCCTGCTCGTCCTCTTTGTCATCGGCATCTACAACAAGCTCGTCGGCCTGCGCAACCGCTTCAAAAACGCCTTCGCGCAAATCGACGTGCAGCTCAAGCGCCGCTACGACCTCATCCCCAACCTCGTCGAGACCGCCAAGGCCTACATGAAACACGAACGCGAGACGCTCGAAGCCGTCATCGCCGCGCGCAACACCGCCTACGCCGCCTCGAAGGCCGCCGCCGCCAACCCCGCCGACTCCGGCGCGGTCAAATCGCTGCTCAACGCCGAGTCCGGCCTCGGCGGCGCGCTCTCCCGCCTCATGGTCGTGGCCGAGCAGTATCCCGACCTCAAGGCCAACCAGAACATGATGCAGCTCACCGAGGAGCTCACCTCCACCGAAAACAAGATCGCCTTCGCCCGGCAGGCCTACAACGACTCCGTGATGACCTACAACACCCAGCGCGAGGTGTTCCCCTCGGTGATCTTCGCCGGCATGTTCGGTTTCGGCCCCGCCGAGCTTTTCCACGTTGACACCCCCGCCGAGCGCCAGGCCCCGAAAGTGTCGTTTGGCTGAGGCGTGTCGCAACAGAAGCGCGGGCGGAAGCGGGATTGCTGGCGGATTCCCCCGTCAAGACCACGCCCGCCCGCCCGCGGAAAGATCGCTTTTCTTATTCGCTCCCGCTCCCGCTCCCTTTCCTCTTTCTCTTTATTCTTTCTCGTTCTCGTTCTCCCTGCCCGTGCCCGACGAAAGAATAAAGAGAAAGAATAACTGATGTTACGCGGCTCCGTCGTACCGCAGACTTCCAAGTCTGCTTCGAAGCTCATGCCTGATTGCGGGTTCGCGGCCAGGCGTGAGTTTTTAAGCAGGTTTGGAAACCTGCGG
>JAITDF010000010.1 GCA_031282705.1 Opitutaceae bacterium
ATCTCTTCCAATTTCTTGCGTTCTTCTGTGGTCAGCGTCACTTTATATTTTATCATAATGCCTCTTCTATCAAAACAGGCCGCCGGGTAAAGACATTTCTGCTTTGACATGGCACTAGGCTCCCGGCCCATGCCCTGGGACACTGCAAAAGTGTCACCCCCTTAGCGGGACATGTGTTACCCTCATAGCGGGACAATACACGGCGAGACCGCCCTACCAAAAAACCGCTCCTGCGTAACATCGGTGACATCAGTTAAGAACCCACGCCTGGCACGGGCTCGCAATCGGGCGTGAGCTTCGGGACAGACTTGGAAGTCTGCGGTACGACGGAACCTCGTAACATCAGTGATTCAAAGTGAGGTCTCACGGAGAGGCAGGGCGCTTTCGGCGAAATCGCCGTTGCCCGCCCGGCGGGCGCACCTTGCGCGCGCAATGCGCCGATATTGAGAGAAAATACCATATTCGGACGGACGGCATGGATTTTCACTTTCTTTCCAAAACCTCCGGCTTGGCCTGCCGGACAAAACGGGGCAGTTTCGCGCCCCGTTGAACAAACAGCATGCAGCCATTGCGAAAAATCCGGTGCCCAGGCCGCGGGGCGATGCCGGGGGAGGCGGGGGGGACGCGGTTCATCGCATCACGGGCTGGCGGCGTTTGTTACTCCGGCCGCTCAGCGTGGTGATCCGGCTTTGGACGGCCACGTTGCGCATCGAGGTGTCGGCGGCGGCGCGAAGCCGTCTGGGAAAAACCGACGAGCCGCTCGCGATCCTTTTCTGGCACAACCGGCTTTTCGCCATCAGCGAAATTTACAGGCGTCATCGCAGCCCGCGTTCCATTTACGGGCTGGTGAGCGGAAGCAGGGACGGCGCGTGGCTGGCGGAGTTTTATGATTTTGCCGGCATCAAGACCGTGCGCGGTTCGTCCTCGCGCAATCCCCGCGGGGCGGTGAGCGCGCTGGTGCGGGTGATGCGCGAGGGGCACGATATCGGCATCACGCCCGACGGTCCGCGCGGGCCGTTGCATGATTTCAAGGGCGGCGGCCTCATCGTCGCGCGCCGCGTGGGCGCGCCCGTGCTGTTGCTCGGGCTGGCGTTCGAGTCGGCCTGGCGGCTGCGGAGTTGGGACCGGTTTTACCTGCCGCGTCCGTTTTCACGGATGCGGGTTTACTGCACGCTGGTGCCCGCAGACAAACTGGGCGCGCGCGAGACGGGTGTCGCCGGCATGTTGCGCTCCCGCCTTCTCGCGATCAGCCCCGATGATTTTGAGCCGGAGGCCGCGGAACGCGCGGTGGTGTGAGGCCGCCCGCGCGCCGCGGCCGTCCGCCGCGGCCGGCATCACCAGCTCGGGAACACGGGCGAGACCGTCAGTTCGCCGCCGGGCGGCACGGTGTAGTTTTCACCGGCCGACCAGACGAGGTCGTTGACGAGGAGCTTGAAGATCACGGGGCTGGCGGCGTCGCTGAGCGAGATCGCCCATTTGTCGTCGGCCACGCAATCGAGCGCCACGCCGGTTTCCCAGTTCAGCCCGCCGCCTTCGCCGCGGACATAGAGCGTGTTGCCGAAACCGATGTCGATGCTGGCGATGATAGTGGTGACGACCGGGGGCCGGGTCTCCTCGGTTTTTTTGGCGGCGGGCGCCACCGCCACCGCCACCGCCTTGGCCGCCGCCACGGCGATGCGCAGGCTGGGCCTGGCCTTGGGGGCCGCGGTTTTCTTTGCCGCCTTTTTCGCCGGGACGGGCGCCGGCGTCGCTGGGGTAGCTTTAGCTTTGTTGTTTGTTTTCTTCATGGTGTGTGTGTCTCCGTCAGGTTTGATTTCTCCCAACCATTGGCAGTTATCAAGCCGCTGGATTTTTTCGCAACAGTTTTCCGCACATGCGGTTGTTGCCAGAATCTTGCAACAGATGCGTCGTCGTCGCCGCCGCCGTTTCCCTCAATCCGCCGTATCTCTGGAAAATTGGTGTTTACTAACGCCGTCTGATTCTGCACAACGTCCCTCCTTGCATGGGGCAGTAGCTCAGTTGATAGAGCGCGTCGTTCGCAACGACGAGGTCGCCGGTTTGATCCCGGTCTGCTCCACCAATGCCCGGCGGAGGCGGAAGCGGCAGGTGCGGCAGGCGACATGCGGCAAGTGGCTGGAGAAACGGTGGCGCGGGGCGGGGCGGTCATTTCCCCTGGCCGGCCAGAAAATACAGCGCGAGGGGCAGCAGGATGAAGACGGCCATGACGACGTAGAGCACGAGCCTGGCGCGCGCGGCTTTTTTTTCGTCTTCGGGCGAGGGCGGAAGGGTGTGGTCCATGATTGCGTGCCGCCCACAACAACACTTGTCTCGCGCGATGCAATACTCGCGAACGAAGCGCGCCGGGCCGCGCGGACACCCGGCATGGCGGCATCATGACACCGAACGGCGCCGAACCTCCTCTCATGATTGAGCACCTTGCCATTCTTGCCCCCGGCCTGCTCGGCGGGTCCGTCGCCATGGCGGCGCGGGCGCGCGGCGCGGCGCGGCGCATCGTCAGCTGGGCGCGCCGGCCTGAAGTGCGCGGCGCGCTTCTCGCGCAACCGTGGTGCGACGCCGTGGCCGCGACGCCGGAGGAGGCCGTGCGCGCGGCGAACCTCGTCGTGCTGGCCGCGCCGGTGGAAAAAATCATCGAACTCGCGCGCCGGATCGCGCCCGCGCTGCCGGACGGCGCGGTCGTCACCGACGTGGGCAGCGTGAAGGGCCGCCTTTGCCGGGAGTGCGCCGCCGCCATGCCGCCGCGCGCGTGCTTCGTCGGCTCGCATCCGATGGCCGGCAGCCAGAAAACCGGCTGGGAAAACGGCTCGGCGGAGCTGTTCGCCGGGCGCGCCTGTTTTGTCACGCCGGGGCCCGGCGCCGATGCCCATGCCACCGGGCTCGTGACGGATTTCTGGCGCGTGCTCGGCGGCAGGACGGTTTCCGTCGCGCCCGCGCAGCATGATGAAATCGTGGCGCACATCAGCCACCTGCCGCAGGCGCTCGCGACGAATCTGTGTGATTTGCTCGCGCAAAAAAATCCCGCATGGCGCGAACATGCCGGCGCGGGGCTGCGCGACACCACGCGCATCGCGGCGGGCGACGCGACCATGTGGGTCGAGATTTTCCGGCAGAACCGCGACGAGGTCCTGCGCGCCATCGACCAGTTTCAGGCGCGGCTTGCGGGCTTGCGCGCCGCGATCGACCACGGCGACTGGCCCGAAGTCCGCGCGCGCCTGGAGCGGGGAAAAAAATTCCGGGATTCGCTGGGGTGACCTGAAGCCCCGTGCCACCAATATATTGTCCCCGCGGGACGGGGACGGCGTTGCAAAAAGCCGTTCCGTTTTTCTCCTCAGTCCCGACTCGAACGCGACTTGGAATTAACTGATGTTACGCGGCTCCGTCGTACCGCAGACTTCCAAGTCTGCTTCGAAGCTCATGCCTGATTGCGGGTTCGCGGCCAGGCGTGAGTTTTTAAGCAGGTTTGGAAACCTGCGG
>JAITDF010000033.1 GCA_031282705.1 Opitutaceae bacterium
CCGGCCTGCCAGCGGCGCAGCCACAGCCGGACGGTGTTGCGCGAGCAGCCGGACCGGCGCATGGCCGGGCGAATGCCGCGGGT
Organism: Opitutaceae bacterium; assembly: GCA_031282705.1. Classification (GTDB taxonomy): domain Bacteria; phylum Verrucomicrobiota; class Verrucomicrobiia; order Opitutales; family Opitutaceae; genus Termitidicoccus. Next base: position 84 of record JAITDF010000033.1, read on the forward strand.
GGTGGCGTAGCGCACCCATTCGTGGCGCAGGGAAAAGAGGTCTTTGCTTGCGTGGTTCATGGTGTGGTAGAGTTTGAAGTGGGAGTCGGGTTTTTGTTGCACACACCAGCTTCGCCTTGCGGAGCGCCCGGATTCCACCTTTTTAAACCTGAGACAGGCAGGGTGCGGGCCGCTTGGGGCCCGCACCCTGCCTGTCTCAGGTGGGTTCCGAGCCACTTGGCGCCTCGTTTCCCAAGCACCCTGAGCGGTTCCATCTACCGCTTCGTTTCTTTCATGCACCCGCCGGGGCGTTGCCCCGGGTCAACCTGTCTATAGGGCTTTCCGAAAAACGGAAAAACACGGCTTGAGCCGGCGGCGCCGGGCTGCCATCGGGTGCAACAGGAAGTGATGTCACCGCCGGGGTCTTTCTCTTTCTTCTTTCCTCTTTCTCTTTCGTCAGGACCGAGCAGGGAGTTCCGAGCGAAGCGAGAAGCCTGACAAGAGAAAGAGGAAAGAAGAAAGAAGAAAGAGGGGGGAGTGACATCACTTCCTGTTGCACCCTTTTTCGATTTTGTGTCAATCTAAGGGTTGACAGTCCCCCGGCGGACGCTAGCTCTTGACCCTTTTCCTTTCATGAAAACGTTCCTCGCCAAAAAAGAGACGGTTCAGCCCAAGTGGCATCTCATTGATGCCGAAGGGCAGGTCTTGGGCCGGCTCGCCGTCAAAGTCGCCAGCATCATCCGCGGGCGCGACAAGGCTTCCTACACGCCGCACGTTGACACGGGCGATTACGTTGTGGTCGTCAACGCCGAGAAAGTCGTCGTGACCGGCAAGAAGGAGGAGCAAAACAAATACATGTTCTTCTCCGGCTACGTCGGCGGCGAGAGCCGCCGCTCCTTCGGGCAGATGCGCGAACGCCGCCCGGAGTTCATCATCAAGCACGCGGTCAAGGGCATGCTCCCGAAAAACCGTCTCGCGGCCAGGATGCTCACCAAGCTCCGCGTCTTCAAAGGCCCGGCGCACACGCACGAGGCGCAGAACCCCGTCAAAATTTCCCTCTGACTCAACCGACCATGAGCGCTGAACAAGCCATCCACCCCGGCACCGGCCGCCGCAAGACCTCCACCGCCCGCGTCCGCCTCTTTGAAGGCACCGGCAAGATTGTCGTCAACGAGCGCGACATCGAAAGCTATTTTTCGCACGAGAATTTCGCCAAGCAAGCCTGCGCGCCCCTGCTCACCGCCGGTCTTCGCGACAAGATCGACGTCGTGGCCTCGGTTGACGGCGGCGGCGTCTCCGGCCAGGCCGGCGCGGTTGCGCACGGCATCGCCCGCGCGCTCCAGAAGATGAACCCGGAGCTTCGTCCCGCGCTCAAGAAAGCCGGCCACCTCAAGCGCGACCCGCGCGAAAAGGAGCGCAAGAAGCCCGGCCAGCCCGGCGCCCGCAAGCGCTACCAGTTCTCGAAGCGCTGACAAATACCGCGCCGTCGGCGCGGCAAGGCCCGGAGCACGGAGCCCGGCGCCCGAATATCAAAAACCCGAATCCCAAATCCCGAAAAAATTCCAATTTCCAAAATCCAAAATTCCAAAAGGGCGCAGGTGCGCGCGAAACGGTGTTTTGGAATTTCGAGGAGAGGGGGATTTGGGATTTCGGACTTTTTTTGGGATTTAGGGTTTTGGGATTTTTTTCGGGGGGGCTTTTTTCTCACTGCCACGCGGTGACGGTTTCGACCAGCGCCTCCACGCATTCGAGCCGGGCTTGCGGGGTGATGCCGTGGCCGAGGTTGAAAATGTGCCCGCCGGGAAGTCCGCGCATGGATTCGAGCAGGCGCGCGGTTTCGCGGCGCGTGATCGCGGGCGTGGTTTGCAGGATGGCGGGGTCGAGATTGCCCTGGAGGGCGGTGCCCGCGGGGAGCCGGCGGCGGACGCTGGAGAGGTCGGAGGTCCAGTCGATGCCGAGCACGCGCGCGCCGCAGAGGGCCTGGGCGCGGTGGTGCGGCGCGGTGTTTTTTGCATAAAGGATCACCGGAAAATCCGGCGGCAGCGCGGCGATGATTTTGCGTATCCAGTCCAGGGAGGCGGCTTCGTAATCGGGGCCGGCGATGACGCCGCCCCAGGAGTCGAAGATCTGGATGGCATCGGCCCCGGCCTCGATTTGCATCTTGAAAAAGGCGATGAGCGCGGCGGTGAGCCTGGCGAGGAGCGCGTCGAACGCGCGGCGATCGGTGTGGAAAAGGAGCCGGGCGCGGACGAAATCGCCGCCGCCGCCGCCTTCGAGCATGTAGGCGGCCAGTGTCCAGGGGGAGCCGCCGAAGCCGAGGAGGGCGTGCCGTCCGGCGAGTTCCCGCTTGACGAGGGCGAGGGCGCCGGCGACGCAGGCGAGTTTTTCGGGGACGGCCTCGGCGGGCGCGAGGGCGTCGATGTCGGCGCGGGTTTCGAGGCGGCGCTCCATCGCGATGCCGCCGGTGTCGCGGAAGGTGTAGGGCTGGCCGAGCGCCTCGGGGATGACGAGGATGTCGGAGAAGAGGATGGCGGCGTCGATGCCGGGGAAACGGCGGAGCGGCTGGAGCGTGGCCTCGGCGGCGAGTGCGGGCGTGCGGACCATTTCAAGGAAGGAGTGGCGGGCCTTGAGGGCGCGATATTCGGGCAGGTAGCGCCCGGCCTGACGCATGATCCAGAGGGGAGGCCGCTGGAGCGGCTGGCCGGCGCAGGCGGCGAGGAATCGGTCGCGGGAGGTCATGCCGAAATGCTGGGAGCCGTGGCGCGAAAGGCGAGACCGGAGGCGGGCGCCCATTTTTGCCGGCCCCCGCGAAGCGACAGTCCGCCGGTCCGCGCTACGGCAGAGGCGGGCGACATGAGCCCCTGATTTTGGCCGCGCCCGCTCAGTCCCGGCCCTGCCCGCCCGTCCGGCGCCGGTAGCGGCTGCGCAACCCCAAGTCGGGCGCGGCGGCCTTGGCGAGCAGGGAGACGGGGTTCAGGCCCATCGCCTGCGCCAGCCGGAAAAGCGTGTCGATGGTCGGCACCCGCATCCCGCGCTCCACGTAGCTCACCATCTGCTGCGAAATACCCGCCCGCCCCGCCACCTCCGACATGGAAAGCACCTGACGCTCCCGCTCCTCCCTCAGCAGCCGGGCCACAGCGGAGCAAACCTCCGAGCGAAGGGCGTCCTCTTTTTTCGTCATTACCCCAAAAATCCCAAATAAAGACTTGTCTAACTCTAACTATAGTTAGGTATTGGCGCCTGCCCGCAGTCCATTTTCGCCATGATTCGACGCTCCTTGTTATACAGTCCGCGGCCACTGTGCCGTCCCGCAAGCATGCGCCCGTTTCCCGCTGTTTGCAAACGGCCGCGCGCCTTCGCCGCGCCGCCGCCTGCCGGCCGTCCCTGGCGGCTCCCCCGTCTTTTCTAAGACAAAAGGCGCGCCGGACATGGAGCTTTCCCGTCACAAAGCGGCGGCCTGTCCGCCTCAAAAACCCAGCCGGGGAACAGACCGGCGCGCGGACGTGAAGTCTGCGGCAGAGGCTGCTGCAGGGACGGGCATCATAAAGAAGCTGGCTGCCGCGGCATTGATACGGGGATACGACGCCAAAGATCACTGCGTCTATGCAAACGTGCTCGAAAAGGAAAAAGATTCGGGCTGGAAATTGACAGAAATCAGACATCAGAAATACCGGAAGTTGGGCATTCGGAAATTAAGCGTGCTCATGATTGGACCCGATGGGGAGACATGGCGGCTTCCCGATGACATTCTTCCAGCCTGAACGCCAAAGCCTTTTTCAAGGGCCCATTTTAAGCGGCGGCCCCCAATCCTTTTTTGGGGCATTCATAGCTGATGTCACGCAGCTCCGCCGCCGCGCCGTCAGCCAGTTGCAACGCCTGCTGACGCACCGCGGACTTCCAAGTCTGCTTCAACGCTCACGCTTGGTTGCGGGTTCGTTTACGGAGGCCGGCCTTTTTGCGGGCCTTCGGCCCGCAAGCAGGTTTGGAAACCTGCGGTACATCACGCCGCCGCGCCGCCGGCCTGTCGCAGCGCCGGCGGCCTGTCGTAGCGCCGGCGTCTGACGTAGCGCAGACTTCCAAGTCTGCTTCAAAACTCATGCCGGGGTCGGCGCGGGCGCGGTGCTGCCGCCAAAGCTGTCGGTCGCGGGCTTGTCCGCCGGGGTGGTTTCCGCCGGCGCGCACCGGCGCGGGGGCGTTGATGACGGGCGATTTGATTTCGCCGTGCCTGAGGATTTCCATCACGTGCTTGCCCTCGATCGTCTCGTGCTCGATGAGCGCCCGCGCGACCTTGTCGAGCGCCTCGCGGTTTTCGGCGATGATGCGTTCGCCGCGCGTGTATTGCGCGGTGATGATTTGCGCGATGGCGGCGTCGATGCGTTGCGCGGTGGTCTCGCTGAGGTGCTGCGAGCGGGTG
>JAITDF010000153.1 GCA_031282705.1 Opitutaceae bacterium
AAGGGGCGGCAGCGCGCGCCGTTCGCGTCATCGCATTTCCCTGCCCTTCCCTCGCTGCCGCCCATTCGGGGCTCGTTTTTGTCGTGATGGATTCCGTGGGTTCCTCTCTGCGCTCGTCACCCACGGCTATGGGCTGCCGCCCCTTCGGGGCGAAATCCGCCGACACCGGTGCCTGACGCCCCTTCGGGGCTGAAACACCGCGCTCCTCCGGGACCGAAAAGATCAAGCACTGTCTTCGCTTCCGCGTCCCATCAGGAAGAAAGAGAAAGACTCCGGCGGTGACATCACTTCCTGTTGCACCCGAAGCCCGGAGGCGGAGTGCCCCCCGCGTGACCTCTGCTTCCCCGTCACCCTTGCCGCCCGCCTTTGCCGCGCGCCAATGTTCCGCTAATGGAATCCGCGTTTGCCGCGGCGGAACCCCCGGACTTGTGCTTGCGCGCCAAATCGGAGGTGCTCTGGCCCCACCATGCTCCCGACCTCAACTACCTCGTCAAATTCCCATCGCCGGCTGGCGGAGACGCTGTGCTGGCTCGGCGGCCTCTTCCTGGCCGGCGCGCCATCGGGCGCGCAGAAGGCGGAGCCCGCCGACGCCTCCCGGATTCCCCCGGAGGAAGAGGTGGTGGTGCTCTCGCCTTTCGAGGTCGTGGCGGAAACCCGCGGCTACTACTCCGCCAACACCATGTCGGGCACCCGGTTCAACACCCGCCTCGAAGACCTCGCGTCGTCCATCACGGTGCTCACCGCGGAGCAAATGTCCGACTTCGCCATGCTCGACCTCAACGACGCCTTTCTCTACATCGGCGGGGCGGAAGGCGCCGGCACCTACACGGACTTCGCCGTGGACCGCAACGGCAGCGTGACGGACAACGTCCAGCTCAACCCGACGCAGGCGAACCGCATCCGCGGCCTGGGGGCGGCGAACATCTCGTTCGGAAATTACGAGATGATGGGGCGCGTCCCGATCGACCCCATCCTGATTGACTCGCTGGAAATCAGCCGCGGCCCCAACGCCAACGTGTTCGGCCTCGGCAACCCCGCCGGCACCGTGAACCAGGTGCCGGTCTCGGCGAATCTCAGGCGCAACCGCATCCGCACCGGCTTCAGGGCGGACAGCTACGGCGGCCACCGGGTGTCGCTCGATGTCAACCAGGCCATCATCCCCCGCGTGCTGGCGGTCCGCGCCTCCGGCGTTTTCCAGCACGAGAGCTTCGAGCGCAAGCCGTCCGGCGTGGACACGGAGCGCTACAACGTGATGGCCAAGTGGCGCCCCTTCCGCCGCACGACCCTCAGCGCCGCCGCCTGGTATTACCACTCCTACGGCGTCCGCCCGAACTTCACCCCGCCGCGCGACTCCATCTCCCACTGGATCGCGAGCGGGAAGCCCACCTGGGACCCGGTCACCCGCATGGTCCATGTCGGCGGGGTCGAGCTCGGCCCCTACAACGCCAGCAGCGCCGGCGCCTACGACGGCCCGGATTATTTCAACCGCTCCTTCACGGGCAACAACCAGAGTTTCCTCTACATTGACACCACCGGGGTCGGCTACTTCGCCGTGCCGCGGACCACCGGCAACGCCGCCAGCCCCGAAAGCGGCGCCCAGCCCAACGGCTACCTCTCGCCCAGCGCGGGGCCGGGCGTCTCCGGCGGCGCGATTCCCGGCCAGCCGCTCTTCGTCACCACGCCGAGCGTGACCGACAAGTCCCTCTACGACTGGTCCTCCATCAACCTCGCCTCCGTCAATTACAACTGGGACCGGGTGAAAACCTTCAGCGTGCAACTCGACCAGATCTTCCTCGACACCCGCGAGCAAACCCTCGCCCTCCAGCTGGGGTGGCTGCGCGAGGACGCCGACCGCTTCCGCCGCAACCACATGGGCATCGCCAACGACCTCGGGCAGTCCGGCCAGCTCCTCATTGATGTCAACGAGCGCCTCCTCGACGGCACGGAAAACCCCTATTTCCTGCGGCCCTACATCGGGCAGAACATGCCGAGGACGATCTACGACCCGGCGGCGTGGGACACCTACCGCGCGCAGCTTGCCTACGGCCTGGACCTGACCCAAAGGCGCGGCGCCCTCCGCTGGCTGGGGCGCCACCAGTTGTCGGCCTACGGCGAATACAAGCAACGCATCAGCCGCCGCTATTCGTATCGCGAGGCCATCCTTTCCAACAACCCTTGGATTCCCAAGGACCGCTCGCGCGCCAACAACAGCGCGATCGCCGGCGGCCCCGCGGTCGCGCCCAACTACACCCGCAGCTACCTGCGCTATTACGTGGGCGACGCCGAGGGCAACAACGTTGACTACGCGCCGGGCGAGCTGCGGGCCGGGCCTTACGACCTCGTATGGGGCGCCGCCGGCGGAAAATTCAACTACGAACCCGTGTATGTCGGGATGGCCGCCACGACCGACGGCACCGGCGGCACGGCCAACAGCAAAATCATCCTGAAAACCATCGGCGCGGTCGTGCAAAGCCACCTCCTCCAGGACCGCGTCGTGACCTCGCTCGGCTGGCGCCGCGACGAGCAATACTCCACGACCGGCAACACGCCCCAGTTGCTCAACCCGGACGGCTACACCTTCGACTTCGCCTCGCTGGACGCCTGGCAGCCCGGCTACCAGCGCATCGCGGGCGAGACCGCGCAAATCGGCGTCGTCGCGCGCCCCTTTCACGGGCCGTGGGCGCGCTCCCTCCGCGCCCGCGCCGCGTTCCTGTCCGATTTGCTGGACGGCCTGCACCTCACCTGGAACCACGCGGAGAGCTTCCTGCCGCAGACGCCGCGGGACAGCATCAACCTCGACCCCCTGCCCAACCCCTCCTCCACCGGCCAGGACTACGGCTTCGGGCTGAAACTCTTCGACGGGAAACTCATCCTCCGCTTCAACCACTACGAGACCAGCGAGCGCGACAAACCCGACGGCACCGCCGGCATCCTCGGGATGCGCGTGGCCCGGCTGGACCTCACCACGCCCACCCAATACGCCCTTTACCAATGCGCGGGCGACTGGGTCGCGGCGCTCAACCCGTCGTGGAACGACGAGCAGGTGCGGCAGGAAGTGGCGCGGCAGATGCAGCTCCCGCTTGATTTCATCGACCGGCAGGCGGAGTCGGCGCGCTCAAACCGCATCTCCGCCGCCCAGGACGTGGAGGCGCGCGGCAACGAAATCGAAATCTTCCTCAACCCGACCAAGGCGTGGACCATTTCCCTCTCCGCCGCCGAAACCCGCGCCACCAACCGCAACGTCGCCATCGACACCGCCCGCTGGCTGGAGCAACGCCTGCCCGTCTGGACCTCCATCGTGGACCAGCGGACCGGAAAACTCTGGTGGACTTCCACCGACTACGGCGTTTACGGCACGTTCAGGACACCGGAGGAATACTACCTCGCCCAGATTGACACGCTCTTCGACGTCGCCCGCCAGCTTGAGGGCAAATCCAACCCCCAGATCCGCCGCTACTCCGCGAAGCTCAGCACCCGCCTGCAACTCGACGGCGTGACCAGCCTCAAGGTGCTGAAAGACTTCAGCCTCGGCGGCGCGCTCCGCTGGGAGGACAAGGGCGCCATCGGCTATTACGGCGTGCAGCAACTCCCCGAAAAGATCACCGACCTCGACGCCAGCCGCCCCATTTACGACTCCGACCACTTCTACGTGGACGCATTCATCGGCTATCGCATGCGCCTGTTTTCCGGAAAAGTGCGCATGAACCTGCAATTGAACGTCCGCAACCTCCAGGAAGGCGGCCGCCTGCAACCCATCGGCGCCTACCCTGACGGCACCCCGCACACCTACCGCATCGTGGACCCCCGGCAGTTCATCCTCCAGGCAAACTTCGAGCTGTAGGCCGGCCCGGTCCCGGCCGGTTCCCCGCCCGAAGCCATTTTCATCACCATGCTCCCGCCATCAAATCCGGCGCCTTCCGGCGCTCCGTCGCGCGCCGCGCTTCCCATCGGCCGCCGCGCCTTCGTCAAAACCGCCGCCGCCGCCGCCTTCGGGCTGGCCGCCGGCGGCTCCATCCTCGGAGCCGCCGCCGCCGCCCCGGTCACGACCTCCGCCCCGCGCCGCCGCTACGCCATCGTCGGCTGCGGCAGCCGCCAGCAAATCTACCTCGACGCCATCCTCGGAAAATACAAGGCCGTCGCCGAGCTCGTCGGCGTCTGCGACATGAACGAAGGCCGCGCGAAACGCTCCCAGTCGCTCGCCGCCGCCGCCGGGGTCGCCGTCAAGGCCTGGTTCCCCTCCACGCCCAACCCGCCCGTCCCGGACTTCGACCGCCTCATCCCCGAGTTCGAGACGATGGTCCGCGAGACCCGCCCCGACATCGTCATCGTCACCACCGTGGACTCCTCGCACGACCTCTACCTGGTCCGCGCGATGGAGCTTGGCTGCGACACCATCACGGAAAAACCCATGACCACCACCGCGGAAAAATGCCGCCGCATCCTCGACGCGCAAAAACGCACCGGCAAAAAAGTCCGCGTCACCTTCAACTACCGCTACTCCCCGCCGCGCACCCAGGTGAAGGACCTCCTCATGTCCGGCGAAATCGGCGAAATCCTCTCCGTCGATTTCCAATGGCAGCTCAACACCCACCACGGCGCCGACTATTTCCGCCGCTGGCACCGCAACAAGAAAAACTCCGGCGGCCTCATGCTGCACAAGGCCACGCACCACTTCGACCTCGTCAACTGGTGGCTCAGCGCCATGCCCGTCTCCGTCGTCGCGATGGGCAAGCGCGACTTCTACACCCCGGAAATGAGCCGCCGCCTGGGCCTCGCCGGCCCCCACGAACGCTGCCTCGCCTGCCCCGAGGCGGAAAAATGCGGCTTCCACATCGACATGCGCGGCACCCCCGGCTTTCGCGACTTCTACCTCGACCACGAGCGCCACGACCGCTACTTCCGCGACCGCTGCCTCTTCGACCCCGGCATCGACATCGAGGACACGATGAACGTCATCGTGAGCTACGACACCGGCGCCGCCCTCAACTACACCCTCAACGCCTTCAACTCCTGGGAAGGCTACACCATCGCCTTCAACGGCACCCAAGGCCGGCTGGAGCACTCCATCACCGAGCAAATCTACGTGAACGGCGCCGACAGCGACGCCGCGCAAGGCGCGATCAAGGCGGGCGGTGTCAAAACCCGCGTCATCCCCCTCCGCGACAACGCCCGCGAGATCACCCCCTGGGAAGGCGCCGGCAGCCACGGTGGCGGCGACACCCGCCTGCTCGACGACATCTTCCTCCCCCATCCCGCCCCCGACAAATACCTGCACGATTCCGACGCGCGCGCCGGCGCCGCCTCCATCCTCGTCGGCGCGGCGGCCAACATCAGTTTCGACACCGGCGCCGCCGTCCGCATCGCCGATATGGTGAAAGGCTTGGAGCGCCCCGCCTATCCCCCGATGCCCTCGCGCGCCGACCCCGTGCCCATGCCTCCCCGCTGACGGACGGGAACCCCTGAAGGGCGGCTTTGAAAAACCCCCTCGCAAAGCCCAAAGACGCCGCAACACCGGCAAGACGGCCTCGCCGGCCCCGCCCCGCCGCCCCCGTCCCCACGCCGCCCCGCCCATTGGGGCGCTCCAATTTACAATTGCGGCGCACCAATCCTCGATTGTGGCGCACCAATCCTCGATTGCGGCGCACCAATCCTCGATTGTGGCGCACCAATCCCCGATTGTGGCGCACCAATCCCCGATTTGGGCGCCCATCCCCGCCCCTGCCGCCGCCCGCCGCCGCCCGCCCGGTTGCAAACCGGAATCAAAGGCAGGACGCGGGCGCTTGTTCCATCGGCGGAACCTGGCCGCCGGCGCACAGCGGGCGGGACATTGCGCGCCGGCGGGGAGTCCCTTTCCTCGTCCGCCATGTTCACTCCAGCCTCCCCCGACGGCTCCCCCGCGCCGCCCCGGCGCGCCCGCCCCCCCCCCCCGCCCCCCCCCCCTGGGCCGCGCCCCCCCCCCCCCCGCGGCGGC
>JAITDF010000264.1 GCA_031282705.1 Opitutaceae bacterium
CGCCGGACACGACACGGCAAGCGCCGTCGCCGCGCTGCCCGACACCGCGCCCGACACCGCCTTTCTCAGTTCCGGCACATGGTCGCTTCTCGGCATGGAAACGGATTTGCCCGTGACCACCGCCGCCGCGCTCGCCGACTCCTTCACCAACGAGGCCGGCGTGGGCGGCAAAATCCGCTTCCAAAAAAACAGCGCCGGACTGTGGCTCGTCCAGGAATGCCGCCGCCAGTGGGAAATCGAGGACGGCGCGTCGGCGGACTTCGCCCAAATCTCGCGCTGGTGCGCGGAGGCGCCGAAGTTCGCGAACAAACTGGACGTGGACGCGCCGGAGCTTGCCGCGCCGGGCGCGATGCCGGCGCGCATCGCCGCGTGGTGCGCCGGCAACGGACAGCGCGCCCCCGCGACACGCGGCGAAATTCTCCGCGCCATTTACGAGGGCCTCGCGCTCAACTACCGCGCCGCGCTGGAAAAACTCTCCGTCCACACCGGACGGAAACCCTCCGCGCTCTGCGTCGTGGGCGGGGGCGTCCGCGACACCCTCCTCTCGCAACTCACCGCGGACGCCACCGGCCTCCCCGTCGTCGAAGGCCCCGCCGAGGCCGCCTCGCTCGGCAACGCCCTCCTGCAACTCACCGCCTCCGGCTGCGTCGCCGGCTTGGAGGAAGGCCGCCGCCTCGTCGCCGCCTCCTTCCCCCCGCGCCTGCGCGCCCCGATAGACGCCTCCCTCTGGGACGAATTTGCCGGCTCCGCCGCAGCGCCTCTTCAAGGCTCCGGCGCCCGCTGACACAAACCGCAACCACACAACAACAAAAACAAGCGCAAGCACACAACCATGAGCACGAACAACAAAACATTCTCCGTCGCCGCCTCGCCGGCGGTCGGAATACGTCCCGTCATAGACGGGCGCCGCCGCGGTGTCCGCGAATCACTCGAAGAAAGAACCATGGCGCTCGCCCAAACCGTCGCGCGCCTCCTCTCCGGCTCCATCCGCCTGCCCTCCGGCGAACCCGTCCGTTGCGTCATCGCCGACACCACCATCGGGGGTGTGTCCGAAGCCGCCGCCTGCGCGGAAAAATTCCGCCGCGAAAACGTCGGCGTCTCCATCACCGTCACCCAGTGTTGGTGTTACGGCTCCGAGACCATGGACATGGACCCGCTCACGCCCAAGGCCGTTTTCGGCTTCAACGGCACCGAGCGCCCGGGCGCCGTCTATCTCGCCGCCGTGCTCGCCGCGCACGCCCAGAAAGGGCTGCCCGCCTTCGGCATTTACGGGCATGACGTGCTCGACGCCGGCGACCTGACCCTCCCCGGCGACGTGCGCGAAAAACTCCTCGTCTTCACGCAAGCCGCCCTCGCCGCGGCCCTCATGCGCGGCAAATCCTACGTCTCCATCGGCGGCACCTCGATGGGCATCGCCGGCTCCATGATCAACCAGGACTTCTTTGAGCGCTACCTCGGCATGCGCGTCGAATGCCTCGACATGAGCGAAATCCGCCGCCGCATTGACGCGCAAATTTACGACCAGGACGAATATCCGCGCGCCCGCCGCTGGGTCGCCGCCCATTGCAAGGAAGGCGCCGACAAAAACACCGGCTCCTCCGTCCGCTCCCGCGCCCAACTCGACCGCGAATGGGACGAGTCCGTCAAAATGGCGCTCATCGTGCGCGACATCATGGACGGCAACCCCGCCCTCGCCAAACTCGGCTGGCACGAGGAAGCGCAGGGGCGCAACGCCATCGCCGCCGGCTTCCAGGGCCAGCGCCAGTGGACGGACGGCAATCCCAACGGCGATTTCATGGAGGCCATCCTCAACTCCTCCTTCGACTGGAACGGACTCCGCCGCCCGCGCATTGTCGCCACCGAAAACGACTCCCTCAACGCCGTTTCGATGCTCTTCGGCCACCTCGTCACCAACACAGCCCAAGTCTTCGCCGACGTGCGCACCTATTGGAGTCCCGCCGCCGTCAAGCGCGTCACCGGGCACACCCTCGAAGGACGCGCCAAGGACGGCGTCATCCACCTCATCAACTCCGGCGCCGCCGCCCTCGACGGCTCCGGACGCCAGAGCCGCGACGGCGCGCCCGCCATAAAACCCTATTGGGAAATCACTCCCGAGGAGGTGGAAAAATGTCTCGCCGCGACCACATGGCACCCCTCCGTCACCGAGTATTTCCCCGGCGGAGGCTGGTCTTCCAAGTTCGCCACGCTCGGCGGAATGCCCGTCACGCTCGCGCGCCTCAATTTTGTCAAGGGCCTCGGTCCCGCGCTGCAAATCGCCGAAGGCTGGACGGTGGAACTGCCGCACGAAGTCCACAAAACCCTCGACCTGCGCACGGACTGGACATGGCCGACCACATGGTTTGCGCCGCGGCTCGCGAACACCAACGCGTTCAAGGACGTCTATAGCGTGATGAACAACTGGGGCGCCAACCACGGCGCGGTAAGCTACGGGCACACCGGCGCGCAACTTCTCGCGCTCGCCGCCATCCTGCGCATCCCCGTTTACATGCACAACGTGGAAGACTCCCGCATCTTCCGCCCCGCCGTCTGGAGTTCCTTCGGCACCGCCTGTCCCGAAAGCGCAGACTTCCGCGCCTGCGCCAACTTCGGCGCCCTCTACGGCTGATTTTTGGGGCACCGCGTTTGCTGCGCGCGACCACACGCCGCGCGCAGCATTCCAAATCCAACGGGGTTGGACAATGAGACGAATGGGACGAATGGGACAAATGGGACGGATAATTTACAATTCTCGAAATTTGGCTTGGGAAACCGTTCGCATCGGGTGGCAATGCCTGTCTTCCGCCACCAATATCTGGGTTGTGTCGTTGTCCCATTCGTCCCATTTGTCCCATTCGTCCCATATTTCCTGCTTTCTATCGGGGCGCGATTGGCGTTTTCTTCCCACCCTTCATGAAAGAACTGCTCAACCAACTCGCGGATTTTATCCTGCGCATAGACGTCCACTTGGCCGACATCACTAACGAATACGGGATATGGACTTATGCGCTGCTTTTTCTCATTGTTTTCGCCGAAACGGGGTTTGTCGTGACGCCCTTTTTGCCGGGCGACTCGCTGCTGTTCGCGGCGGGGGCGCTTTGCGCGATGCCGGGAACGGGATTGCAAGTCGCGGCGCTGATTCTCCTGCTCTGGCTCGCGGCGGTGCTCGGCGATTCCGTGAACTACTGGATCGGCGCGAAGGCCGGCCCCAAGGTGTTCTCCCGCGAAGATTCCTTTTTCCTGCGGAAAAAACACCTCGAACGCGCCCACGCGTTTTTCGAGAAATTCGGCGGGCGCGCCATCCTTCTCGCCCGCTTCGCGCCCATTATCCGCACTTTCGTCCCCTTTGTCGCGGGGATTGGCAAAATGCGCTACACGCGCTTCGCCATCTATAACGTGACGGGAGGATTCCTCTGGATAGCGGGCTTCACTCTCATGGGATATTTCTTTGGAAATCAAGAAATTGTGAAGCGCAACTTCCACCTTGTCATAGTGGGTATCATTGTGGTTTCGCTGATTCCCGTCGTCGTGGAATTTGTCCGCGCGCGGGTGGCGTTAAAAAACGAGGCCGGAAAATAGCCGCCGCCGCTTAACCGCCATGAGAAACCGGCTTGCTCGGAATTGCGCGATTGCCCGCCTGTTCGCATTCCTTGCGGCGGCGGTCGCGGGTTCTTTCGCGCCGCTGGTTTCGCAGCCTGTTTTCAGCCCCGAATTTGACGGCGGCTGGCTTGTGAAAGACGGGGTGTTCAACGGCAAAATCCACCTTCCCGCCAATCCCGCGCCGGAGGAGCGCGACGCCGCCGCAACTCTCGCGCTCTGGGTGGGGCGCGTGACCGGCGTCACGCCGGAAATCGCCGCGGAAAACGCCGTGACACTCGCGCCGGGGATTTACATGGGCGACACGCGACACGCCCGCAAACGCGGCGTGAGCGCGCCCGAGGTTGAAGGCGAGGCGTGGGCGTGGGAGATGCGCAACGGAAACGTGCTCTTCATCATCGGCAATTCGCCGCCGGCGACGCGCCTCGCGGCGGGCGAGTTCATCCAACGGCATTTGGGCGTGATGTTTCTCATGCCCGGCGAGTGGGGCGCGGAGTGGAAGCGGCTCGGAGTGCTCGAGGCGCCGCGCTGGCCGCATGTGTGCCGCCCCGCCTACCGCTGGCGGCATTTGGGCGGGCTGGGCGGCTCGCCGGAAGCCGCGGCGTGGTTGCGCAACAACGGGTTTGGCGCGCTGCCGCCCTTTTCCCACGCGCTGCACCATGTGTTTGACGCCGAGACGGCGCGGGAGCGCCCGGATTTTTTTCCCCTGCTCGACGGAAAACGCGAATTGCCGTCGGGGCGGGGCGCGCTCGAACCGCAGCCCAATCTCGCCGCGCCGGGCGCCGCCACGCACGCGGCGCGCCGCGCCGCCGCTTTTTTCCGCGAAAATCCGCGCGAAAAAATGTTCCCGCT
>JAITDF010000491.1 GCA_031282705.1 Opitutaceae bacterium
AGGGGATTTGGAGGGTGATGGTGTGCCGCTTGCCTTTTTTGGGGGCTTGGCGGGATTGGCGGGCCTTTTTGGGGCGGTTGGCGGTGGTGGGTTTGGTCGTTTGAGTTGTCATGGCGAAAGCAAGCATCGCAGATGTCCGGGTCATCGTCAATGGAAATTTTTCCATAATCTCATGATTTTCATGGTGTTGCCTAGAAAAAGACGGGGAATCCTTTGGCTGGCAAATGGGGAAACAGGAGGGGGGAACAAATGGAAAGAACGGGGTTGACTTTGGCGGGGGGTGGTGGGTGTCATGGTGCCATATGCTTTCATCGGATACGGACAACTCCAAGGGGGCGTTGGACTTGCAGCAATGGGCAAGGGATGCCTGTTCAGAGTTGATGGGCTTGCTTGGGAAGCTAGGCCGTGGCATGTCGCATCCTTCGCCTAAGGAGCGCACCGGGCAGACAATGGCTGCCATTACGTTGGGGTCGTTTATTGGGGAAACCGTGACAGAGTTGAGGCGGGCGGGGCCGGGGGTCACAAGGGAACAGATAGCGGGGTGGCTTGCGACGTTGCAGGGGATAGCGGCGTTTTACCTTGCAAAGTTCACCGAACAGGGGGACGGGGCGAGCGTGGCGGATGCTATGTCCGTAAGGGACACGGCGGCTTGGTTGCGTCACAAGCTGGCAAAGGGGGAGGAAATCATAACGGACGCGGAGCGAAAGGCAAAGGTGGTGGAGGGCTGGTTTTTAGGGTGTGCAGTGGTGTTTGCGTTTACCGCTTTTCTCCTTGTTCCGCTTGGGATGGGGCTTTGGCAGGCTGCCAAGCGTCTGTTTGGGTGGTAAAAACAGATACACTCATAAATAGACGCGTTTAGATGCCCCTTCCGTGCGTTTAAACGGACTTTGGCCCTTTATGGCTACCCCCTATTCCCAAGGCCGCGAAGGGGCCTGGAATCGCAAGGAAAGGCCGTTTGCGGGGCTTTCAGGGTTGCCAAGGGGTGCGGGCGGGCTTGGTTGCATGGAAAGCATGGCGGGGCTGAACGTGGGTTTCTCAACGGGTGAGACGTAGTAGTTAAAGGTTAGGCGGATGTCCCCGTGTCGCAGGGCTTCTGATGCGGCTTGGATGCCGTGGTGCCGGGCGATATGGGAGCCAAACTCTTTGCGGAGGGTGTGAAGGGGGTTGCGGGCTTGGACGCCGCCGTTGGCGCGAAGCCATGCAACGAGGCGTTTAAAGAGGCGGGTGCAGCGGTAGTGGTGGTAGGTGGCGGCTTCGGGCTTTGGCGCAACGGGGGACTCTATGACAAAGAGGCCGGTGCGCCGGGCGAACTTGGCTTTAAGATGGGCGGTGATGTCCGGGGCGATGCGGACGCTTTGCTCGCTCGTGGCGGTTTTGGCGGTGGTGAACTCGTTGGTTTCAATGTAAACAAGGCCGCGTGCTAGGTCAACTTGGTTCCAAGCAAGGGTGTCTATTTCGTCCCGTCGCAGTCCGCAAAAGAGGGCTAGGAGATAGATGGTGTAGCATTCACGGCGGGCTTGGGCGTCCGGGGTGTCTCCTTGGGCGTCCCGTAGTTCCAGTTCCGCCTTGGCGTTGAGGATTTGGGGGGATATGCGGGATTCATAGCGGCGGACGGGGGCGGACGGTTTTTCCACGCCGTCAAAGGGCGGGGGGTTGGGAAGGGCGATGGTGCCGCTCAGGTGGCGGATGATGCGGGGGGTGAAGAGGCTGGCGGCGTTGCGGACATGGCTGTTCAGGGTGATGCGGGTGCTGGCGAGCTTGGCGGGGCTGGCGGTGTGTTCGGAGAGGCGCGAGACCAGCCATTTCTGGACTTTTTCAGGGGTGATGGCGTCTAGGCGGATGGCGTCGAGCTTGTCCCGCCACTGCGAGCCTTTGTCGCCGTGCACGTCAAAGCGCGGGTCAACGAGGCGTGTCCGGGGTTCGCCGGTTTTGCGGTTGCGTTGGGGAAGGCCGGTTGCGGGGTTTATGACGGGTTTTGTGATTTTGCGGGGTGTGATGCCAAGCACGCCGGCAACGAGGGTTCGGAGCTTGGCGGCGTAGATGTTGAAGGTGCCGGGGGCGATGTTGGAGACGGCGCGGGCGGCGCGAAGGTATTCCCCTATGGTTGGAAAGAGGGTTTTTTGGGTCATTGGGGGCTTGTATTTGGCCAGGGTTGGCTGCCAGCCGGCGGCGCAAAGGGACGCATGGATGTCCCGCGCTTTCGCGGCTGCAAGGGCTTTGTTGGCGGTGTGGAGGGCGAAGCGTTCGCGGCGTCCTTTGTAATGGATGCGAACGCTGTATTCCGGGACGGCGTGGCGTGTGCCGTCCGCATGGTTGCCGGACTCGTGGTAAAGGCGGCTGGCCCAATAGTCCGGGTGGCTTTTGGAGACGCGGGGCTTGGCGGGGTTGGCGGGGCTTGGCGGGGTTGGCGGGGCTGGCGGTGGCGGTGGCGGTGGCGGGGTTGGCGGGGTTGGCAAGGGCAAGGGCAACGAGGGAACGGCGGGGTTCCCGGCCAATTCATGGGTGGTTTTCCCGGCCAATTCCCGGCCAATTTTTTTGGCCGGTAGTGTCCGGTTTTGTCTTGGTTTGTCTTGTGACATGGGTTGTTTCTCCTATGAAACAGCCTATGAAAAGCCGGACAAAACGTGTCAAGCCTGAACTTGCTTGGACATGAAAAACCATGACTCATAAGCCTTTGGTCGCCGGTTCAAATCCGGCCTCTGGCACCACTTGATGAACAAGGGGTTGGGAAAGCGGGGAGGGCCTTGGAGACGGGGTGGAAAATTTCTCCCGGCCTTTTTTTTAATCTACTTTGTTAAGTGATTTTCATATCTCGTTCTTTGTCAATATCTTGCCAATTTCGCCAGCTCCTTTTGCAAAATTGGCAACTTGTTGACAGAAAACGAAATATAAAATCACTTAACAAAGCAGGATTAATTCTACTTTGTTAAATTTGACTGCCGTTTCCGTCGCTCGATATCCTCTTTTCTCGCCCGGTGGCGGGCGCGCAGGGTGCCAAGCGCTCCTTCCTCGGTGCGCGTCTTGCGCGGGATGTAACAGGCCGGCAGTTCCACGATGTCGCGCACGCTCGGCAGCGGGTAATCGTCCTTGAAGCCGATGCGTTCCTTCAGGCAGAACAATTGCGCGAGGCAGCACAGCGCCATGTGGTGGTGCCAGCCGCGCCAGCCCCTCACTTCATAGTGCGCCATCCCCAATTCGCTCTTGGCGTCCTGAAAGGCTCGTTCGATGAAGAAGCGCCGGCCTTGCATGCAGGCCAGCCGTTCCCAACCCGTTTCTTCCGGCACGTTGCCCAGGCTGTATTTATGGCTTCCGTCTTCCTCGCGGCGCACCACCAGCATGCAGCCGCGCGCCTCGCTCCCTTCCGCGGCCGGCAGCCACACTTTCCCTGCCCACACCCGCTGGCGCAGTGTCCCGCGCACGCTTTCGCGTTGCATCACCGTGCGCGATTCTGCCTCAAAGTACTTTTTGCCCGGTTGCTCCACGCTTTGTTGCGCGCTTTCACGCCGCAGCCGGGTTTTGTTTCCAAGGCTGCCCCGGCGCGGCTGCCCCGGCACGGCTTGCTCCGCGCAGGCGCACGGATCGCGTTCGCACACCTGGTAACTGATGTTACGCAGTCGGCAGATTTTGGCAGGGCGGTCTCGGCGAGACCGCCCTGCCAAAACTGGCCGCCGCGTAACATCAACTGGTAATTGGCCGCCACATCCATCAGATACATTTCGCTTGCGCGGTCCAGCGCGTCGGTCAGCTCACGGTTGTTGCCGTAAACCTCGTCGCCTCCGATTCAGCCGAAGCGCAGCCTGTTGGCCCGCGCCTCGGCGACCAGCTCCAGCGCCAGTTGCGCTTTGGTGCGATGCCCGCGTTGCTCCGGCGGTATCTTCGCCTTCCGGCAGCGCTGCGCGTCCCCGGCCCATGCTTCCGGCAAAAACAGTCTCACCCCGGCCAGCGTCGCGCGTTCGCCGCTGCCCAGGCAGGCAAACACGGCCACCTGGCAGTTCTCTATCTTGCCCGGCCGCCCGCAATACTGGCGCTGCACCCCGGCACGCGCCCCGCCTTTCTTCACAAAGCTCGTCCCGTCGATATGCAACGCGCTGTTGCGCTGCCCTCCAAGCATGTCGCCGGGCTTCCCGCGCAATCTGCGTCATGAGCGCCGCGTGATCCCACGGCGAGTCCGCGATGAACTGCTGCATGCTTTGATAATCCCCCTCCTCCAGTTCGGCGTCCATGCGCTCCCTGTTCTTGCTCCGCTGCGTCCCGGGCAGGCCGCTCAAATACCGGCGCGCCTGCGCATCGCGTTCATGCAGGGCGAAATGCCCTGAAAAATCGGGGCAAAAGCTCATAAAATGCCTGGCCAGCCGGACCAGCCTTGTCGCGTCATTTTTTATTTGTCGCGTCCGGCTTCTCCGGATCAGCCCCCGTTGGTGTTTGTGAAAAATAAAGAGAAAGAGGAAAGAGAACGAGGAACGAAAACGGACGCCCACGCTTTGAACCGCATCCCGCTCAACTGTGCCGCCCGGCAGACGATTGCCCTTTCCCGGCCTCCCGCCAAGCCATCCGCGCTCATGGCTGAAGAGATTTTTTCCAATTCCGCGCACAATTCCACGCCCGCCCCGCCCCAAGCCGCGGCACCCGAGGGCGGCGCGGCCTCGCAGGCGCCCGTGGCGCCCGTGACGCTCGGAACATGGTCCCTGATCAGCGACGCAAACTGGGGGGAGCAAAAACGGGCGGATTCAGTGGCGGCGATCGAAACGTGCATCGAGGAGGGAATCAATTCCTTCGACACCGCGCCCATGTATGGCGCGGGCGCGTCCGAGACGCTTCTTGGCGAGGTGCTGGAAAACAGGCGGGAGCGTGTTTTTATCGCAAGCAAAGTGATGGCGCCGCTCACCGCCGCCGGCGTGCGCGCCTCCTGCGAGGGGAGCCTGCGCCGTTTGCGGACGGACCATATTGATCTTTACCAGATACACTGGCCGGACCGGAACACGCCGACGGGGGAGACGGCCGAAGCGTTGTTAAAGCTCAAGGAGGAGGGGAAAATACGGGCGATCGGCGTGTGCAATTTCGGCCCGCGGGACCTGCGGGAGGCGGCGCGGCTCATGCCGGTCGCCACCGACCAGATGCCCTACAGCCTGCTCTGGCGCGGGGTGGAGTTTGAAGTGTTGCCGCTTTGCCGGAGCCTCGGCATCAGGCTCATGACCTACAGTTCCCTCATGCAGGGCCTGCTCACGGGGAAATTCGCATCCGCCGCCGACGTGCCCGAGGGCAGGGCGCGCACCAGGCATTTTTCGGCGCGGGGCCGGCCAAAAATCAAACATGGCGGGGCGGGGCACGAGCAGGCGACATTTGCCGCGATCCGGCGAATCAACGAGGTGTGCGCGGAGGAGGGCATCGCGGTTTCCGTCGCATCGCTCGCGGTTTTGCTGGCGGAGCCCGTGGTGGGCACGGTCATCATGGGGGCGCGAAACGCGGCGCAAGCCCGCGAAAACGCCCGGGTGCTCCGCACCCCATTGCGCGGGGAAACCATCCGGCGGCTGCTGGCCGCCGGCGAGGAGTTGAAGCACAAAATCGGCAATGAACTCGACCCGTGGATGACGCCGTCGCGCGTGCGCTAGGACCGCGGCGCAAACGCAACCGTGCGCCCTGAAGCCGCCATGAAACGCAATGCCCGCGCCCATGCGCCCGCCCCCGCCTTTCCGGGAGCGGCCTCGCTTTCCCTTCCCGTCCCGGCGCGCGCCGATCCAGCCCCGCCGCAGCCGCGGCGGGTGTTTGTGATCGGCGACAGCATCTCCATGCATTACAGCCCTTGGTTGGAAAAATTTCTGGCCCCTTCGTTTGAATATGACCGGAAACGGGGCGACGCCGGCGGCAACCTCGATGTTCCCCAAGGCGCCAATGGAGGGGATTCCCGGTCCGTGCTGTCCTACCTGCGGTTCCGCCACGGACATGCGCCCATCAAACCCGGATTTCTGCTCCTCAACTGCGGGTTGCACGACATCAAACGGCATCCCGTGACCATGACAATCGGGGTCGGCCTGTCCGACTATGCCGCCAACCTTCGTGAAATGCTCAAGACGGCGGCGGCCATGCGGCAGCGGGTCGTCTGGGTGCGCACCACCCCGGTGCTGGACGAAAATCATAACAGCCGGAAAGTCGGCTTCCTCCGCTTCGCCGCGGATGTCGCCGCCTGCAACCGGTGCGCCGACGGAATCATGCGCGCCGCCGGCGTGCCGGTCGTGGACTTGCACACGTTCTCGGACTCATTCGGCCCGGAGGCGTTCGCCGATCATGTCCATTATATAAACTCCGTGCGGGAGAAGCAGGCTGCATTCATCGCCGGGGCCATCAAGGCGATTGCGGAATGCAGATGCCCGGATGCATAACTGATGGGACGCGGAAGCCTCCGTTCCTCGTTCCCGTTCCTTAAGGACCTTAACCCGCATATTTCACAAGTGGAGCCGTCGATTGCGCACTGTGTTGCAGGAGCTTCGCTTGCGGAGCCCGCGCAGGCAGAACTGGGCACACATCCAATTCACGGGCCCCGCTTGAGGAACCCATGCTTTGCAAGCACTTTCGTATTATCGAATATAAGAGTGTGAAATATGCGGGCTAAATGCCGCCACCCCTCCGGGGCGAAATCCGCCGACACCGGTGCCTGATGCCCCCACCGGGGCTGAAACGCTGCGTCCCTTCGGGGCTGAAAAGGTCAATCACTGTCTCCGCTTCGCGGCGGCACGATGTGAAATCCATCCAAAATGGAGGGGAACCTCAGTTAACATGCGCTGGCGGCGGATCTTGTTGCCGCATCTTTTCCCAAACGGGCGCGAGCAGCAGCAAGGCGTCGAGGACAAGGCTGTGAGTGATGCGGCCGGTGCGCGCCCATTCGTAAACCTCGTCCACGGACGCGAGCGTGACTTCGATTTCCTCGTCGGCATCCCAGGCGGGGCCGGCGATGCGTTTGCATTGTTCCACAAGCACGAGATGGCAGCGGTTGCTCATGATGGCCGGGTTGGGGTGCACGCGGCCGAGCAGGCGGGCGTTGGCGCCGGCATAGCCGGTTTCCTCGCGAAGCTCGCGCAGGCCGGCGGCGACGGCGTCCTCGCCCGGGTGGTCCATCACGCCGCCGGGGATCTCAATCGAGAAGTCGTCGATGCCGAAGCGGAACTGCCGCACCAGCACCATCCGCCGTTCCGGCGTGAGGGCGACGACGTTCACCCAGTCGGGCGAATGCATGACATAAAAATCCCGCCCGGTTCCGCGCACGGGATGGTAATAATACGTGGAGTGCAGGTCGAAGATGCGGGTGCGCGTGAGAGTCTGCTCGGCGCGTTTTTCCCAGCGGGACGGTGTGTGGTCGAAGGAGGCGGGCATGGCGGGTGAAATGATGAGTGGCGAGTGAGAGACGGCGAATGGCAAATGGCCGATGGCGAATGACGGAGTGGAAACGCATTTGGACATCCGAAATCATAATCGGGAGCCTCTAAAAAACAGAAAACAAGCCGGCCGCGAAAATCGCGGAAACCCGTGAAATTTCCAACAAGTATTTTTTCTCGCGGCGCAAAAGCGGCCGGGGGCTGCGGCGAACCCCTCATTTTCCAGTGGGCGCGACGCTGCGATCCTGCGTTTTCGCGGGCTTTTGGCGGAAGCGTCCGCCGTGGGGAATTTTGCCCTGGCGGAGGGGGTTGTGAATGGCGGGGGGGGGGGGGAGAGGAGGGGGGCGGCCGGCTGTCCTACATGTATTCAAGCCATGCGGTCGCGGTGGTGTCGGCGTCGGCGGTGAAACGGATCCAGCGGGCTTGGAATGCGGGCGGGAACGCATGTTCGAGGCGCTCGCCGGGCCGGACCGCGAGACGCGCGCAGGGCAGCCAGTCTCCGTCGCCGGCGGGGTCGATTTCCACGGTGAAAGTGACCGCGGACGCCGAGCGGTGCGACAGTTGCAGCACGCGCCGGTCATAGAATCCGATCAGGTAGGGGTCGGAGGGCCGGCCGGCTTGCACGCTTGCGTTCACCCAAGGGCCGCCGCGGCCCGTCGGCCTGCCCAGTTTCCACAGGTCGTCGATGACGCCCGCCCAGACCGCGGCCTTCCGGTCTGGCGAGACAAAGACATGCGGGGCGTCTTTCGCCGCGTCGGGGTTGATTCCGGTGATGACCAGCAGGCCGCGATAGGAGGCGTAGTCGTTGATGCGCAGATTGTGCGAGGCCACCGGGCGGATCCTGGCGCAGCCGCCGGCGTTTTCCGCCGGCAGTTCGTAGAAGGTGCCGTGGCAGTTGAACAAATCCCGCTCGGTGGCCACTTCGCGGCAGATGCGCAGGGAGCCGTCGAGCGTGGGCGCGGTGAAACGCGCATCGCCCAGCGGCAGCCGCCACCGTCTGCCGGCGTCGTCCACAATCAGCACGGAGCCTTCGTCCACTTCGACGGCGCGGCGGGGAATGGCGAATTTTTCCCGGATGAGGGCGGCGGTTCCGGCATCGTCCCTGGCCGTGAGATTCATCCGTTCGTCGATTTCATAATAACCGGTCTCGCCGGATTCCGTGCGGGCCAGCAGGCCCATCGCCCGCCGGTTGCCGCCCAGGCCGTAGAGCAGGCCGCCTTGGAAGCGCGGGTCGCCGATGGCGGCCAGGCCCTTGAACATGGCGTCCGCCGCCGCCGGGCGTTTGTCACGGGCCGTATAGGCGAAGGCCACGCTGGCCACGGTGTCCGCGCCGGCGGTCACCCGGACCCATTCGCCTTGCGCGCCGGCCTTGAAATTGACCAGGGCGGATGCGCCGGGCGCCACGTTTATGTTTTCCAATGGCGACCATTTGTTATTGCCCGCCCGGTCCGCTTCGAAGCGAAAAAGGACCGGCTGCGTCCCGGAGTTTTTCAGCCAGGCGCAACGTTCGTCCCAGCCCGCAAACAAGAACGGGTCGGAGGCGGCGCCGGCCTTGACCGGCTCTTGGAGCCAGACATGGCCGGCGGCGGTGCGGGGGCCGAGCAGGTCCGGCTGTGCGGGGGGCGTGAACCAGAGGTTGGAGTTGGACTGGCCGGGGCCCTGGATTCCGCCCTTGGCCTTGCGTTTGTTGAGAAATTCATTTCTGGCCGAATCGTCGCATCCGAACACCAGCCGGTCATTCCACCGGGTGAAGTCGCCGATCACTTTCAGATAAGCGGAACGGGGGCGGAGGCCGGCGGAGTTTTCGGGCGTGAATCCGGCGGGGAAGCGCCAGAACATCCCGTGCATGGTCATGAGGAGGTCGGGTTTTCCCGGTTCGCCGACATCGCGGATGCGGGGCCACTCGGTGTTCCAGCCGTGGGCGCCGTCGTAGGAGTGGCTTGCCTTGGGCAGGCGGTAAAAGGACCAGGCGCCTTTGTCCCGCACGCCCAGCAGGACCGATTTATAATCCCATCCGGTGGCCCAGATCGGGTCGGTCCGCGGGTGGTTGTTGCCATGGATCCCGCCGGGGCCGGTGACTTCCACGAATTGGTTGCGGCGGACGATCTTCCAGTCCCGCCCGTCCCATTCGGCCAGCACGCCTGATTCCACGTCAAACTTTTCCAGGGCCGCCTTGCTGGCCTCCCCGTTGTTGGCATAAACCAGCACGCCTTGGCCGGAATAGAGGCCTTTGCCGTGGGCGCCGGGCAGCAGTTCCGCGTGCTGGGCCATTTGTCCGGGTTTGCGGAGGAGGTTTCCATCTTTGTATAAAACCGCCGGCTCCAGCGTGGCCACATCCACTTCGTAAAAGCCCTCCTCCATGGTCGCGTAGTAGATTTTTCCGGCGGGGTCGGCCAGGTGGCGGGCGTTGCCGGTGTGCCTTCCCGGCATCGTCTTGTAATCAATGACGCGCACCTGGCCGGAGCGGTCGATTGCATAGGGGCCGATAAAGAGCTGGCGGCTTTCCCGGTGGATCATCCGGTTGGCCGGGGTGCCGCCCGTGCTTTCGGGGCGGACCGTCATTTCCAGGTCCGGGGAGATTTGGTATAATTTGTCGGAGGAGCCGAAGGGCTTGTGCGGGCCGTAGGTGACGGCCCACAGGCTTCCGGCCCAGGGCACCACGGCCCCGATGCCGCATTCGCCTTCGTCATTATAAAAAGCCAGGTGCGGGTGGATGCCGCTGATTTCAAGAGGGCCCGCGGGCGGCCGTCCGGCGGCCGGGCCGGCGGCCAGCAGGCCCAGGAGCAAAGCGAACGGCGGCAGGCAGCGGGGCAGTGTGTGTTTTTCTTTATTGATGGGTTTCATTTGTCGAGTGGCGCGGAGGCGGTGCGGGATTTGGTTGCACGGAAGAGGCGGACTTGCAAGGCTGCGTTACGACAGAGTCGCGTAACATCAGTT
>JAITDF010000320.1 GCA_031282705.1 Opitutaceae bacterium
GCCGCCGCCGCCGAGCCTGCCGCCGAGCGTGAGGCCGGCGGGGTCACTATTTATAATGGTGAGCAGGCCGGAGGGCGCGAGGTCGATGCCGTCGCCGTCGCCGATGTTCCGCGCGGCGGCGGCGGCGACCGTGCCGGAGATCGCCCAGCGGCCCGCGAAACCGCTGTTGTCGCCCGTGAGCGCGTGGTTGTGCCGGAGGAGCACGGTGCCGCCGGCGCCGATGAAATCCTGGGTGAGGTCGCCGCCGTAGCCGATGTCGAGCACGCCGTCGCCGCCCGTCACGATGGTCCCGGAGCTGATCGCGGCGGAGTGGGGGAGCACCAGCGTGCCGCCGTGGACGCCGGTGACGCCCGTGTAGGTGTTGGCGCCCGTGAGCGTGAGCACGCCGTCGCCGGTTTTATTAAAACCGCCGGCGCCGTCGAAACTCCGGCCAAAGACGAGCTCGAACCCGTTGGTGTCGATAAAGGCGCCCTCGCCGAGGAGCGTGACGGCGAGGTTGCCGGCGATGACATTGTTATTGGCGGACTGGACGCGGAGGACGCCGCCATCAAAGACCAGGCTGGAGGTGCCGCCGGTTCTGATGATGCTGTTTGTCTCCAGCACGCCGCGCCCGTCCGCCGCGTTGCCCGAGAGCGTGACCGCGCCGTTGCCGCTCCCGGTCGAGGCGATGGTGACGGTGCCGGTGCGGACGATGCCGCCGCCGCTGATTTCCATGCGGCCGGTGCCGCTGGCGCCCACGTTAAACGCGCCGCCGCCCGCCGTCCACAGGGCGTTGCTGCCGCTGACGATGATCCTGCCATTGCTATTCGCGGGATTGCCGACAATGACCGCGCCGGTGGTGGAGACCGAGCCGCTTTCCTTGATTTCGAGGATGCCGGTGGCGCCGGCGTTATTGCCCACGTTGAGCGCCGCGGTTTCCCACAGGCCCTGGCCGCCGACCACGGCATGGCCGGTGCGAACGGCCGCCAGTCCTCCTCCCACGACGCTCGCGGCGGTGGTAGAGGTCACCCTGCCATTCTCTTTGATGATCAAGCTGCCCGAGCTGATGGTAAACCCCGCTGTGATATCCCAGCGCCCGCCAGTGCCTCCCACCGTGACCACCCCCATGGTGGTCGGGGTGTTGGCATTGCCATCAAGTCCTATGTAGGACACGGTGCTTTGCACGTGGCCATAATCCTCGATATTAAGATAGCCGGTCCCGCCTTGATAACCGATTCTCATGCCGCCGTTGGTTCTGCTGATAAATTCTCCGTGATCCTTGACCGTAAAGGTGGCGGTCATGGCCGCCCCATTTCCAATCCATAAATTATTATTAGTCGTATGGTCGTAGGTCATCCTGCCATAATCAGAAATCTCCACGGTGGCCGTGACCGGGTAGGCGGTGAGAGTATTGGCGCTCATCTGAAAATACTCCGTGAGCGTCAATTCACCGTGACCGCTTATCTTCAAGGTGGAAGAGATGGTGGCGTTGGCTATATTGACCATGGATACCCGCCTCAACGAGACCTTGGCGTTGTCGGTGATCTCCAGCATGCCCGGCCCCCCGCGCGCGAGCGTGAGCTGGTATCCCGTCCACATGCTTGAGTCTTTGAATACCAAAGTGCCCGAGTTCACGGCCTCATTTGCGAGGATGGAGGTGTTGATAGTCGATAAAGTGGCGGATTGCGCAAAGATGACCGTGCCGGCATTCACCTGAAAAGCGCCGCTATTATTACCGATCACATTAACGGTTCCTGTCATGGTAATCGTGCCGGCGCCGGTCTTGTTTATCGAGGTGGTGGCGGTCAGCACGCCTTCGTAAGTGGAGTCGGCCGTATTGTTAAGGGTAACGGCATTGCCCGTTTGAGGGGTGTCGCCGCTGAGGTTGGTGTAGGTTTGGGCCGGCAGCCGTGCCGCCAGGCCCATTGCGAGCAGGCAGAATAAGATGCGTGGCAAGGCGGTGTTTATCGGGCGGGGACGGGCGGATGTTTTCATGGAATTCATGATGATAAAAGCAGGGAGGGGGGAGGATCGGGGCGTCTGGATGGGGGGAGGATTAATGGAGATTGGCGCTGCGCAAGCCAAGCCCGATTGATGGGAGCAGTGCCGCGCAGCGAAATGAATCACAGGACAAAGCCTCCCCCGGACTCAAAATACACACAAAGCACACGCTTACTGCGATGATCGAAGTCACGCCGCGCGCAGTGCCTGCCCTTGCGTCAGGCCGCGACCCTGCGTCAGGCCGCGAATCACCTGCGCGGCCTCCCGTGCGGCTGCGGCCTGACGCAAGGTCAGGCCTTGCGCGCCGCGTAACATCAGTTCGTTTAATCCTAAATTCCGCAGTTGAAACGTGTTTTTCAACTGCGGAATTTAGGTTAATTTGTCGCATCCCCAAATGCCCCCCTCCCGGCCCGTCGTCGCCAGGCAACGGATTGAAAAGTGTAACCCAACGGGTTACACTTCCGCCCGGGCTGCGCGGCGGAATGAACGGAAAACGCTCTATCGAAAAACGCCCTGTTCCACCTCGACGTCTATTCCACCTCGACGACCATCTCCGTCTCGACCATGACGCCGAGCGGCAGCGTGTTCACGCCGATCGCGGCGCGCGCGTGCCGGCCCTTGTCGCCAAAAATGGCGACGAGCAAATCGGAGCACCCGTTCGCCACCTGCGGCTGGCGCGTGAAATCGCCGGCGCTGTTTACAAAAACACCCACGCGCACGACGCGCCGCACCTTGGCCAAATCGCCGATTTCCGCCTTCAGCGTGCCGAGCATCGCGAGCGTGGCCTCGCGCGCGGCGGCGGCGGCGCGTGCCTCATCCGCCGCGTTGCCGGCGCGCACCGTGCCGGTGATCAATTCCCCGCCGGCGGTACGCGGCAGATGCCCGGCAAGGAAAACGAGATTTCCCGTGCGAACCGCCGGCACGTAATTCGCGACCGCCGTGGCGGCGGGCGGCAGTTTCAAGCCGAGTTTTTCCAGCCGCCGCTCCGGCGGGGCGGACGCATCCGCCGCATCCGCCGCCCGCAACTTCGCGCCGTGCGCGGCAAGCATCAGGGCGGCAACCGGAAGCGCGATGCGGAAAATGCGGAAAAACGTTTTCATAAACGCACACCCTGCGTCCCGCCCGCGCCTCCGGCAACACAATACCAGCGCCGCTTCAACGCCGCTCCGCCCACACCAGCCGCCCCGCCTCGCCGGGCAAACCCCGCCGCCGATCCCGGCCACGCCCTGCGCCCGCCCGCCCTCGGCGCCGGCACCGGCACCCGCCTCTCCGCGCGCATCACCCGCCATTCCCGCAATCGTCCCGGCCTCGCCCCCGGCCGGCAAGTCCGGGCGCGGGTCAAGGCCGTCGCGGTGCCGGTGTGACTGCTCACCACCGCAGCATCCGCACGCGGTATTCGCCGCCGAGCACGAGCCATTCCGATTCGCCGCCAAGCAGCCAGCGCGGCAGCAGTCCGCTGAAAAACACCACCTTGGCCAGCGGCACGCGCACCTCCCACACCCGCGAGCCGAACTCCCACGCCACTTCCCGGTCCGAGGTGAACGAACTCAGGCAGTTCAACTCCATCACCTCCTCCCCGACGCGGTCCGCCTCCGGCCCGGCGCCCGCCTGGCCCGGAACCGCATCCGTTTTCACCGCGTATTCCTCGGGATCGTGTGTTCCGCGATACAACGTCACCCAGCGTTCGCGCCCGCCAAAGCGTCGCCGCAGTTCGTCCTGGCAAAACGTGTAAAGCAAATCGAGCTGCATCGCCACGCCCATCATGCCCGCCGCGCCGCGCATCCGGTCGTTCCAATAGCGCTCCCGGGCGGCCTCGTCCCCGCCGAGCCGTCCGCAATGGAACGTGGCCCGCAGGCCGAACCTGCTCTCCACCCATCCCTTCAGCACCGCGCCCGCCCGCCCGTTGCTGTCCGCGCTCCAGCCGTGCAGGAGCTGCACGTAGCTGTGCCGCAGGCTCGACCGCGCCGAGGCCTGATGCTGCTCCCACTCGTGCAGGCGAAACTTCACCGACACGTAATCGTGAAACACATTTCCCCGTTCCGCCGCATCGGTGATGCCGGCCAGTCGCGCGAACAGCCTCGGGTCCATCGTCCGCACGCCCTCGATCTCCAGCCATTCGGGATCATCCTGGAATTCCACGGCCCCTATTTTCCACGGCGGCAGATTGCACCGGCTGAACACCGACAATGCCTGCGCCGCCTCCTCGCGCGGCGCCGTCCCCTCCTCCTCCCGCGCCGTCTTCGCCTCCCGCACCGTCCCCACCGCCCGCGCCGCCTTCGCAGCCCGCGCGGCGGCGGCGTCCTCCTTCGCCGTCCGCTCCGCCGCGTCCTTGTGCCGAAAAGTTTCCACGTCTTTTATTTTTCAGGTTTTATCTTCCGGCGCCGCCGCCCGCGCGCTCCACCGGCCCAGCAGCAACAGTCCGCGCGCCTGCGCGCTTATTTCCGCGCGCACCCGCTCGTCCAGCTTTCGCAGCCATCGCTCCGGGATCGCCCGGACTCCCCACAATGCGCCCGCGAGCTGCCCGGTCAGCGCGCCGTTCGTATCCGCGTCGCCGCCGCGGTTGACCACGTCCAGCAGGCACGCCTCGAACGTCTCCCCGCGAAAAAAAACATCCAGCACCGTCTGCACCGTGTCCACCACGTAGCCGCTCGTCCTTCCCGGCCACGGCTCAAACGCAAACACCCGGTGCCGCGCCACGAGGCCGTCCGCGATCCGCCTGCAATCCTCGCGCGTCCCGCCCGACAGCAAAACCCGCGTCATCCGCCCCAGCGCCACCGTGGCCTCGTCCGAAAGCACATGCCCGTGCGTGATGCGCGCCTGCTCGATGCTCCGCCGCGCAAACACCGCGTCCCCGTCCCCCAACACCGTGTCCGCGTCCCGCGGCGGCGGCGTGCCGAGCGCCACCGGCAGGTTGCGCATCAACGCGCCGTTCCCCCCGTCCTCCTCCGCCGGCGCCCCGCGCAAGGTCCCCGTCTGCAAATAACGCCGGATTCCGCGGCGGCAGGTGTTGCCCACGTCCACCGGGCGGCTCTGCAACCAGCCCGCGAACGAATCCGCCACCGCGCGGAGATTCCATCCGCCGCCCGCCAGCATCGCGCCGCCGAGCGCCAGGCTCATCTGCGTGTCGTCCGTCACCTGTCCCGGCCTCAATCGCAGCCACCCTCCGCCCGTCATCGAATCGTGGATGCCATTGTGCGCGGCCCGGATCTCGCGCGGCGTCATGAACTCCACCGGCGCGCCCAGCGCGTCGCCGACGGCGAACCCGAGATACGCGCCCGATGCGCGCTCTTCCAGCGAGGGCCGCCGCGGGCCCGTTTCAGAAAGCGAAAGCACACTCATGCCACCCGTCGCATTGCTTTTTCCATGCCACATTTTTCCAGGCCGCATTTGCCCCGCCGCCCCGCCGCCGCTTCCTACATTTTGGTGGGAACGCCCCTCTTCGCCCGACTCCGCGGTGGCTTTCCGCGCCCCGCCCCGGCCGCCGGGCCAGGCCCGTGAAATTTTTTTTCATTTTTATCCGTCATCCCGGCAAACACTAACCAAACACCAACACCTGCGCCGGGCCCGGCGAAATGCCGGTGGCACAGCATCCGCTAAAAGGGTTCCGTTTCTGAAAACGACAATCACGACCATATCAATCAAATCAACCCGCTCCTTCCGCACATGAGAAAAGTAGCCATTTACGGCAAAGGTGGTATCGGAAAATCCACTACAACACAAAACACCGTCGCCGGTCTCGTCGAGATGGGCAAGAAGGTCATGGTCGTCGGCTGCGACCCCAAGGCCGACTCCACCCGCCTCCTCCTCGGCGGCCTCGCCCAGCGCTCCGTCCTCGACACCCTCCGCGAAGAGGGCGAGGACGTCGAACTCTCCGACATCCGCTCCCCCGGTTTCTGCAACAGCCTCTGCGTCGAGTCCGGCGGCCCCGAGCCCGGCGTCGGCTGCGCCGGCCGCGGCATCATCACCTCGATCAACATGCTTGAGCAACTCGGCGCCTACGACGAAAGCGAGCAGCTCGACTACGTTTTCTACGACGTCCTCGGCGACGTCGTCTGCGGCGGGTTCGCCATGCCGATCCGCGAAGGCAAGGCCGAGGAAATCTACATCGTCTGCTCCGGCGAGATGATGGCCATGTATGCGGCCAACAACATTTCCAAGGGCATCCTCAAGTTCGCCAAGACCGGCACCGTCCGCCTCGGCGGCCTCATCTGCAACAGCCGCAAAGTCGACAACGAGCGCGAGATGATCGAGAAATTCGCCGAAAAACTCGGCACCCGGATGATCCACTTCGTGCCCCGGCACAACGACGTGCAGCGCGCCGAAATCAACCGCAAGACCGTCATCGAGTGGGACAGGAACTGCGAACAGGCCACCGAGTATCGCACCCTCGCCAACGCCATCGCCAACAACACCAACTTCGTCGTCCCCAGCCCGCTCTCCATCCAGGAGCTCGAAGACCTCCTCATGCAATACGGCCTGATGAACTGACCGCGCAAAATTAAGCATTAAAAATCAGGAATTAAGAATCACAGCAGCGCCCCCGTGCGCGTCCGGCCGGCCCCGATTCTTAATTCTTACTTCTTGATTCTTAATTCCTCCCGCACCCGCACCCGCGCACCACACCATCATGAGCACCATTTCCGATCCACTCTCCGACGGCGCCGCCTCCGCGGCATCGCCGCCGCCCGATTCCTCCATCGCCTTTGCCGCCGGCATCGACCCCGCGGCCGCGCGCGAGGAAATGCTTAAAATCTATCCCGACAAAACCAAAAAGAAACGCGCGAAACAATTTCTTCTCAACGACCCGGAGAACCCGCCGCAGATCGCCGCCAACACCCGCACCATCCCCGGCATCATCACCCAGCGCGGCTGCACCTACGCCGGCTGCCGCGGCGTCGTCATCGGCCCCATGCACGATGTCCTCCACATCACGCACGGGCCCATCGGCTGCTCCTTCTATTCATGGCAGACCCGCCGCAACCTCGCCCGCCCGACGCCCGGCCAGATCAACTACCTCCAGTATTCGATGACCACCGACATGATGGAGAACGAGATCATCTTCGGCGGGGAAAAGAAGCTCGCCGCCGCCATCCGCGAGGCCTACGCCATTTTCAAACCCAAGGCCATCGCCGTTTACGCCACCTGCCCCGTCGGTCTCATCGGCGACGACATCCACACCGTCTGCCGCCTCGCCAAGGAGGAACTCGGCATCAACATCTTCGGCTTCTCTTGCGAGGGTTACAAAGGCGTCTCCCAGTCCGCCGGCCACCACATCGCCAACAACGGCGTGTTCAAGCACATGGTCGGCCTCGACGACACCCCTGACGACGCCGAGTTCCGCATCAACATGCTCGGTGAATACAACATCGGCGGCGACGCCTGGGAGATCGACTCCCTCCTGCGCAAGTGCGGCATCCACGTCACCGCCACCCTCTCCGGCGACATCTCCTACGAGCAGGTCACCCGCTGCCACACCGTCGACCTCAACATCGTCCAGTGCCACCGCTCCATCAACTACATGGCCGACATGATGGAGAAAAAATTCGGCATCCCCTGGTTCAAGGTCAACTTCATCGGCGCCGAGACCACCGCCAAGTCGCTGCGCAAAATCGCCAGGTATTTCGACTCGAAAAAGCTCACCGATCGCGTCGAGGAAGTCATCGCCCAGGAAATGGCCGTGCTCCGCCCGATCCGCGACGATGTCCGCTCCCGCTGCCAGGGCAAGACCGCCGCCCTCTTCGTCGGCGGCTCCCGCGCCCATCACTATCAGGACCTCTTCCGCGACATGGGCATGAAGACCATCGCCGCCGGCTACGAATTCGCCCATCGCGACGACTACGAAGGCCGCGCCGTGCTCCCCACGATCAAGATCGACGCCGACTCCCGCAACATCGAGGAAATCTCCGTCGAGGCCGATCCGCGGCGGTTCCGCGCCCGCAAGACCCCCGAGCAAAACGCCGCGCTCGAGGCCGGCGGCTTCACCTACAAGGACTACGAGGGCATGATGAAGGAGATGTCCAAAAACACCCTGGTCATCGACGACATCTCGCACCACGAGATCGAGAAACTCATCGAGATCTACAAACCCGACGTCATCGGCTCCGGCATCAAGGAAAAGTTCATCATCGAAAAACTCGGCGTCCCCTGCAAGCAGCTCCACAGCTACGACTACGGCGGGCCCTACGCCGCCTTCACCGGCGCGGCCAATTTCTACAAGGAAATCGACCGCATGGTGAACACCAAGGTTTGGAAACTCGTCACCGCTCCCTGGAAGGGCGACCCGGCGGTTCCCGCCCGTCCCGTCCTGAAACCGAAGGACAAAACCGCCGCCGCCGAAACCGACGACGCGCCCAAGTCCTGGAAGAAATAATGGAGCCGCGGCATCGCCGCCGCCGGGCGCGCGCCAGCGCGCCCCTCTCCCGATTCTCAATTATAACTGATGTTACGCGGCGGCCAGTTTTGGCAGGGCGGTGGCGGCGGGGCCCCCCCCCGGCCCCCCCCGCCCACCACCGCCGGGGGGGGGGGGCAGGCCCGCCCAAAAAAACC
>JAITDF010000374.1 GCA_031282705.1 Opitutaceae bacterium
CCCGCCGCCCCCGGCGAAATCGCCTGCGAAACCGGCTCCGGCGAATATCACTTCGAGGTGGCCCCCGGGCATGACTGAAGCGGCCCCCGGACATGACTGATGGAGGTTGCGCGCAAGGCATTTCCCGCGCCCCGGCGCAAACTTGGAAGCGGCAGAACGACGAAGCTGCGAGGATGCGGCTGCAAATCCCGGCGCATGGTTTTCAAAGACATCTATTCCAGCCGTTCGGGCGGCTGCGCGGCGGCGGCGGCCATCATGCGTTCAGCCTTCGCCCGGTTTCGTCGTTTCCAGGCCCAGGCGATCGGATGGCGAATGAGCCCGTAATACAAACCGAGCAGCACCACGATGCCCGCCACCGCGTAAAGCCCGCCCTCGGCCGTCGTCGGCACGGCGGGTTTGAAGATCGACCATATGTCGCGGGCGATTCCCGGATCGACATGCCGCAGAAAGGCAAACGGCCGGCCAAAAACCCCGGCATTCTGGATCGCGGCCTGCGCCGACTCCAGTTCGTGCACGCGCGCGACGGTGTCCGTGATCACACCGCCCACCTTCGCCGTGGCGGCGTCCATGCTTCCGTTGAAGCGGGCCGCCAGCTCTGCAAGCGTGACGTTGGTGTCGTCGGCGATTTTCTGGTAGTGCGCGAGATGCCGCCGCGCCTCGTCCAGGCGCCCGCCCAGCCGCTGAAGGTATTGCTGCATGAATTCGGGCATCTGCGAAAACACCACCGCGCCGACCACGCACAGCACGCGATCGACGAAGGCCTCGCCGGTGGACAGCATTTTTTTGCCGACGCTCATTCAACCGGAAGTCAATACGACGGCGGCGCCATTGCAAGAAGGCAGAAACAAAACCGCGGAACGACCTGTGGACATGGCCGCCCCGGACAGCATGTCCACAGGTCGTTCCGCTGTCTGGGCAGTTCCCATTCACCATCCTCCAAATCACCGGGAACCTCTGAAAATCCAGTTTGAACAGAAGGAAACGAAGGGGACGAAGAGAAAAAACAAAGAAAAACCCTGGTTTCAGGCTGGCTTGAAATTGGCTGCCAACTGATGTCACGCGGCTCTGTCGTAGCGCAGACTTCCAAGTCTGCTGTGAAGCTCACGCCTGGCCACGAGCCTTTTGCGGGCCGGAGGCCCGGGCCGGATTGGTTCCGGGCGGAGCGAGGGCCTGTTTTTCGCCTGTGCCTAAAAGGACCTGTAGTTCTCGATGCGTGCGTTTCCTAAAGGTCCAGCAAGTCGCGGATGGCGTCTTTGACCGCGTTGAGTTGGGCAGGGGCAAGCGCGCCCAGTTTGCGAGCAAGCGCGTGGCGGTCGATGCTGGCGAAACCCTGAATGTTTACGGCGGAATGTTTTGGGAGCCATTTGGGTTTTCCAATACCGACCTCGCCGCGCATTCCGCGCAGTTCTCCGGTAAGCGGCAGGACGCCGACCAAGGCGCGGGCGTCGTCTTCCTGCGGGCAAGCGAGGACAAGGACCGGGCGTTGCTTGGCGGCCATGCCAAAGTCAACAATCCAGACTTCGCCGGGGCGGGGGTTGGTATTCACCCAAGGAGTCCTCCCATATTTTGCCCTGTCCGGCGGTGGACAGGATGCGGTCGGGGGATGTAGTCACCGGGAAAGGCATGTCGTTGCGGATTTCGACTTGGGCGAGAAAGATGTTGAAGGCGTCGCCGGGGCTCATGCCCAAGCGGGAAAAAACCTCTTCGGCGCGACGCAAGCGGGCGGTGGGAACACGGGTGCGGAACAGAGTCGTTGATGGCATGTGCTCAAAAGGGTTCCAAAAGGCGCAAGACTCAAGTCAGGCATGAGCGGAAAGCCCTATGGACAGTTGCCCCGGGGCAACATGTCCATAGGGCTTTCCGCGGCTTTAATTAATACTTGCGTGGCCCCGCGTTTCCCGTGGTTAATAAAAACCCGTTTTTCCCTCATGGACACCACCCATTACCTCGGCATCGACGTCGGCACCGGCAGCGCGCGCGCCGGTGTTTTTGAC
This sequence comes from Opitutaceae bacterium, assembly GCA_031282705.1. Lineage (GTDB taxonomy): Bacteria > Verrucomicrobiota > Verrucomicrobiia > Opitutales > Opitutaceae > Termitidicoccus. Next base: position 1,995 of record JAITDF010000374.1, read on the forward strand.
CGGAACGGCGGCATGGCCGGCTCGGCCAGCTTCCCCATCCAGATGTGGAAACCCGCGCCAGACCATGTCGAGCAATCCTCCGACGACATCTGGCGCGCCTGCTGCGACGCCGCCCGCGCCGCGCTCGCGCAATCCGGCGTCGCCCCCGCCGGCATCAAGGGCGTGGGGTTCGACGCCACCTGCTCGCTGGTCGCGCTCGACGCCGGCGACCGCCCCGTCTCGCTCAGCACCACCGGCAGGCCCGCGCAGAACGTCATCGTGTGGATGGACCACCGCGCCATCGCGCAGGCCGCCCGCATCAACGCCACCCGCCATCCCGTGCTCCGCTACGTCGGCGGCGTCATCTCGCCCGAGATGCAGACGCCGAAGCTCCTCTGGCTGCGCGAAAACCTGCCCGCCGCCTGGAAGGCCGCCGCGCGCTTCCTCGACCTGCCCGATTTTCTCACCTACCGCGCGACCGGCGACGACACGCGCTCGCTGTGCTCCGCCGTCTGCAAATGGACCTACCTCGGCCACAAAGGCCCCGATGGCGCGGGCTGGGACGCGGGCTTTTTCCGCAAAATCGGGCTCGGCGATCTCGCGGACGAGTCCTTCCGGCGCATCGGCCAAAAAGTCCGCCCCATGGGCGAGCCCGTCGGCGCCGGCCTGAGCGCGCGGGCCGCGGAGGAGCTTGGCCTGGCCGCCGGCACGCCCGTCGGCGTGTCGATCATCGACGCGCACGCCGGCGGCCTCGGGATGCTCGGCGCGAGGCTGGGCCGGGAAAAAATCACGCCCGCCGCGCTCAACCGCCGCCTCGCGTTCATCGGCGGCACGTCCACTTGCCACATGGCCGCGTCGGAAAAACCGCGTTTCATCCGCGGCATTTGGGGGCCGTATTTCTCCGCCATGATTCCCGGCCTGTGGCTCACCGAGGGCGGGCAGTCCGCGGTCGGCGCGCTCATCGACCACATCATCCAGTCGCACCCCGCGTCCGGCCCGCTGCTGGAGGAGGCGGAGCGGGCGGGCAAAAGCATCTTCGACCTGCTCAACGACCGCCTCGACGCGCTCGCCGCCGCGGAAAACCGCCCGCACCCCGCCGCGCTCACCCGCGACCTGCACGTGCTGCCCTATTTCCACGGCAACCGCTCGCCGCGCGCGGACCCGGCGCTCAGGGGCGTCATCTCCGGCCTCACGCTTTCCGCGACCGCCGACGATCTCGCGCGCCAGTATCTCGCGACGATCCAGGCGCTCGCCCACGGCACGCGCCACATCGTCGGGGAGATGAACCGCAAGGGCTACCAAATCGACACGCTTCTCGCCTGCGGCGGCGGCACGAAAAACCGCGTCTTCCTGCGCGAGCACGCCGACATCACGGGCTGCAAGCTCGGGCTCCCGCGGGAGCCCGAGGCGGTGCTGCTCGGCTCGGCGGTGCTCGGCGCGGTGGCCGCGCGCGGCGGCGGCGGCCTGCTCGCCGTGATGGAAAAGATGAACGCCGCCGGCAGGGTGATCGCGCCCTCGCGCGGCCGGGTCGCGGCGTATCATGATGCCAAGCACGCCGTCTTCCACCGCATGCACCGGGACTTCCTCGCCTGCCGCGCGCTGATGGCGAAGGCGCGGGCGCCGTCCGGGGAGGACAAAACCGGGTTTTGAACACATGCGCCCGCCGCGACGGGAAAACCGCCGGCGCCTGATGCCCTTTATTAACTGATGTTACGCGGAAGCGGAGACAGTGCTTGATCTCTTTTCGGCCCCGGAGGAACGCGGTGTTTCAGCCCCGGAGGGGCGTCAGCATTTAGCCGTGGGTGACGAGCGCAGCGAGGAACCCGTGGTATCCATCAAGAAAAATCCAAGCCCCGAAGGGGCGGCAGCGAGGCGGCTTCGCCGCCCGTTTAACTGATGTTACGCGCTGATGTTACGCAGTCGGCAGATTTTGGTAGGGCGGTGGCGCCGGGGACCCCGCGCGCGCCCCCCCGGGAACCAACGGGGGGGGGGCGGGTCCGCGCCGCCCCCAACAGGCGGCGCGGGCCACATCATTCAGGG
>JAITDF010000426.1 GCA_031282705.1 Opitutaceae bacterium
CTCGGCGAGACCGCCCTGCCAAAACTGGCCGCCGCGTAACATCAGTTAATCACTGATGGTACGCGGAAGCCTCCGTCCTCTTTCCTCTTTCTCTTTCTCGTTCCTTCTCGTTCCTTAAGGACCTTAATTCTAGTCGGTCCTGGAAAAGGCGTTTTAAGCGCCGTGCGATAAACACAGCGGCGTCGGCGAGGGGTTGATCCCAAGCGGCAGGCGGATGAAAAAGCGCAAAAAAGCAGCCGGCGGCCTTCCAAAATTCATCGACGCGGCGCTGGGCAGCGCATTGACCGCGTCCCCGGCTTGCGCCCGCAGGCGGTTGCGTTCCATCCGGTGTTCGGTTTTGCAGTGTCCTGTCGTCGGCTCCACTGCCGCGCGGTGTTTCATCCTTTTCCACAACTTCCTGCCTGTGTTTCCCCTCCGCCGCCGGTCCACATGGCTCGTCTCCTTCCCTTTGTGACCGTGCCCTCGATAACCCATGTCCACGTGCGCCTCCTTCACCCGGTCTTTTGTCACCCGGCGCGTTTGCCCGAGTTTCTCCTCAAAGACTGTCCAGTCGATGAGCCGCCCGAGCTTCACCAGCGCGTGCCCCGGGTTGACCAGTTCTTCAAGCTCCCGCTTGAACAGTTCCATTTGTTTTTGCGGTTCTTTCGTTTTGGGTTGCATCGATTTTCCCGGATTTTTTGGGTTGTTTGTCTGTTTTCCGGGAAAATAGATGCCCATGTAGCCTTGTCTATATATTTATTATCAATATGTTATAAATTTTTCAGGATCGACTAATCAGGCAAACAAGTGACGCAACGCAGGCAGGCGGATTGTCGCTTCGCTCGGAATCAAACCTGTGTTGCGTCGCGCCGGCGGGCCGGGCGGCCTGACGTACCGCAGACTTCCAAGTCTGCTTCAAAACTCACGCTTGGTCGCAGGTTCGTTTACAGGCTTGGGCTTTTTGCGGGCCTTCGGCCCGAAGCAGGTTTGGTTCCGGGCGAAGCGACAGTCCGCCAGCCTGCGTTACGGCATGGCCTTCATTTACACCTGCCTTTATGACTGACCTCAGCGTCCCCGGCGCGAAGCAGGGGCGGCCTTTTTCCCGCGTTTCGCCTGCGGCAGGACGCCGATGCGCGGGTCGCGGCGGCGCACGAGTTCCACGAGGCGGACGGCGACCGGCTCAAAATGGTTGTGGCTTTCCGGGAGATAAAGCCATTTGGCCAGCACAGGGTGGGGCGCCAGTTCGGGGAACTCGTTCATGAGCGAGGCGTGATGCTCGCGTCCGGTGCAGACGCAGATGCCGCGCCAGTCGGCGACCTCGCTCTGTGCCTCCCAAATGATTTTGGATTTCGCGATGAAATAGAGCGTGAGGCGTCCGGCGACATACGCGGCGCGTCCGCCAAACATGGGGCGCAGCAAAAAGGCGGGGTCGTTTTCGAGCGGCTCCCAAAGCCACGCGTAGGGGTGGACTCTTTTCATGCGACCGGCGGGGAAATCATGCATGCGGAGATTATGGTTCAATATGCCAGGAATAATGTCGAAACGGGTTTCGTTTTCAATCCGTCCCCTATAAATGGCCATGTTCGGTTAGTTTTGATTGCAGTATGCATATCGTGGTCAGGTTGCGCGTTTCCCGCCGGCCTGACCACCTCATATCATCTGTGCAGCGCATCCAGCCAAGGGTCGATTTTGGTTTTTAAGGGACAGGTAGCATGATCAGGCACGTCCGTTTCCCGCGCCCACTCCGTGCCCGCCCTGCGCCGGCGCCGCCCGCTCAACGCCGCATGTAGTCGGTTATCCTCACGAATAAATCCCGCAGCGCCTCGTCGTTCCGCAACGCCCGCAGCAGTTGCAAAATCCGCGCCTGCAACCCCGCGCCCGGCAGCGCCCGCCACGCCGCCGCGAATTCCTCCTCGCGCGCCGCCGCCCTGCCCTTCCGCCCGTCGCTCCTCGTGCCCACCACGATGTCGCCCTCGAAATCCGCCGGCACCTCGTCGCGCAAATAGGCCGTCAAAAACTCCAGCTTGTCGCTCTTCGACTCGAAACCATTCAGCAGCCGCGGCAGGTTCCGGTAGCTGATCTCCACCCGCCCCCCGAGCAAATCCGACAGGTTCGCCCCGGTCATGCCCGCCGCCCTGGCAAACTCCGCCTGGATGCGTCCGGGGTTTTCGGAAAAAAAGTCGTTCAGGAAGTCACTGGCCTGGTTCATGCCCTTCGCCGGCCTCTTCATCGCGCTGGTGATATTGCTCGTGTGCGTGGTGCCCGCCATCATCATCCTCACGCGCAAAGGCACGGTGCCCGGCGTGGTGTTGCTGCTGGTGACGCTGGTCGTCGGCATCCCCGTCGGCTTCATCGGCTCCTGCGTGGGCACCGCCGCGGGCACTGCCACGGCGGTCGTGGGCGGCATGGCGGCCACCATGGCGGCGGTGGGAAGCATGGACGCCCCCCCCCCAGGGCGCCGGCGGCCGGCAGCCGGCGATTGTGACCAACCTGCCGCGCGACGAAACCCCGCAACAAACCCTCGACCGCCACGCGGAGGAATACGCCATCACGTATGCGCGGGGCCGTTTCATGCACGAGATCTGGCTGCGCTTCAAAAGAAACTTCACCAACGCCGAAGCCGAAAAACCCGTCGCCGCCGTGCGCGCCGAGCTGAAGACGAACGGCTACGAGCATTGTATAACTGATGTTACGCGGCTCCGTCGTGCCGCAGGTTTCCAAACCTGCTTAAAAACTCACGCCTGGCCGCGAACCCGCAATCAGGCATGAGATTCGAAGAAGGTTTGGAAACCTGCGGTACGACGGAAATGCGTAACATCAGTCATTCAGTAAAAACCGAACCAAAAACCAAC
>JAITDF010000481.1 GCA_031282705.1 Opitutaceae bacterium
TATGGGAGTTATGGCACCCTGAAGAACGCCATGCCTCCCATTTCTCCCATATCTCCCATTTTCGCGAAACCACTGCGGCACGGAGGCCAAGCCCCAGCCGCTTCCGCGTAACATCAGAGATAAAGATAAAGAGGAAAGAGAACGAGAAACGAGGACAGGCGGGGGGCCGCGTCCGCGCAAAAACCCGGCCCCGGAGATTTGCCTTTAGTTGGCCGCCGCGCATGTCATACGCTCGGTGTTCACTTCTGTTGGCGGCGCCGCCGCCGCCGTTCACAACCGCATCCTCCTCCATGAGCACATCACGCAAACCCGTTGTCCTTATCATTCGCGACGGCTGGGGCAAAAACCCCCGGCCCGAGCAGCACGACTTCAACGCCGTCGAGCTGGCGCGGCATCCCGCCGACGACCTGCTGCACGCAAAGTATCCCTTCGCGCTGGTCAAGGCCAGCGGCCTCGACGTCGGCCTGCCCGACGGCGTGATGGGCAACAGCGAGGTCGGCCACGAAAACATCGGCGCGGGCCGCGTCGTGGACCAGGAACTCGTGCGCATCAACAAACTCTTCTCCGAAAAACGCCTCGCCGCCAACGCCGTCTGGCGCGCCGCCGTCGGGCGCGTGAAGGCGAACCCATCCGCCAGGCTCCACCTCATGGGCATCGTCTCCGACGCCGGCGTGCACGGCATGCTGGAGCACCTCTACGGCCTCCTCGCCCAGGCCAAGGCCGACGGCCTCGGCGCCGGCCAGGTCTTCATCCACGCCTTCACCGACGGGCGCGACACGCCGCCGCACAGCGGCCTCGGCTACGTGCGGCAGGTCGAGGCCAAATGCCGCGAAATCGGCATCGGCCAAATCGCCAGCGTGTGCGGCCGCTTCTGGGCCATGGACCGCGACAACCGCTGGGAGCGCGTCCGCAAAGCCTACGACCTGCTCACCGGCCGCGCCCCCGCCGCCACCGCGCCCGGCGCCGGGGCCGCCGTGCAGCACTACTACGACCACCCGCTCGGCGACACGCAAAAGGGCGACGAATTTGTCACGCCCACCGCCGTGACCGGCGCCGACGGCAGGCCGCTCGCCGCCATCGCCGACGGCGACTCCGTCATCTTCTACAACTACCGCGGCGACCGCCCGCGCGAGCTCACCAAGGCCTTTGTCCTCGACGGCTTCGACGGCTTCGACCGCGGCCCGAAACCCGACCTCTACTACGCCACCATGGCCGAATACGAGGCCGGCCTGCCCGTGCACGTCATCCTGCCGAAACCGGAAAAACTGAAAAACATCCTCGGCCAGGTCGTCTCCGACGCCGGCATCGCGCAATTCCGCTGCGCCGAGACCGAGAAAAACCCGCACGTCACCTTTTTCTTCAACAACTATCGCAAAGACCCCTTCCCCGGCGAGGACCGCGTGTGCCCCGCCAGCCCGAAAGTCCCCACCTACGACATGCAGCCGGAAATGTCCGCCGCCGAGGTCACGCGCCTCGCGAAAGACGCGATTCTCTCCGGCAACTACGGCCTCGTCGTGGTGAACTTCGCCAACCCCGACATGGTCGGCCACACCGGCTCGCTGCCCGCCGCGATCAAGGCGGTCGAGGCGACCGACGCCGGCGTCGGCGAGCTGCTTGCCGCCGTGGAAAAAACGGACGGCCACGCCGTGATCTGCGCCGACCACGGCAACTGCGAGCAGATGTGGGACCCGTCCGTGAACGGCCCGCACACCGCGCACACGCTGAATCTCGTGGAGGTGTTTGTATTTGGAAGCGGATACGCCGCCGGCAAAACCAAAATGCGCGCGGGCGGCCGCCTCGGCGACATCGCCCCGACGCTCCTCGCGCTGATGGGCCTGCCCAAGCCCGCCGAGATGACCGGCGAAAGCCTGATCCTCGGCTGACGGCGCCGGCGCGGCAGGGCACGGCGTGGCGCGGCGACCGGGCCTTGCGGGGCGGCGACTTCAGTCGCCACATCGGCGGTGCCGGCGGCGGCGGATTGAACCGCCGTCGCGCGCGCCTGCTTCAAACGGGCGCGGCAGGCAGGCGGAGGGACGCGGAGAGCCAAGCAGGGCAAGCGTCCCGCTTGCCTGTTTGGGACGTAGGGCAAGTGTCCCGCTTGCCCTACATCCCAATCAGCCAAGCGGGACACTTGTCCTGTTTGGCTCTCCGCGCCTCCGCGCGGGACGGCGGTTTTGCATTTCACATTTAACATTTTACATTCTGCATTCCACATTTTCCTCACCTCCCGCCCTTGCCCAGGAGGATGGCGGGCAGGGTGGCGAGGAGGATTTTGGCGTCGAGCAGAAGGCTCCAGTTGTCGATGTAGGCGAGGTCCAGGCGCACCCATTCGTCGAAATCGGCGATGTCGTTGCGGCCGCTGACCTGCCACAGGCACGTGAGGCCGGGGCGCACGCTGAGCCGGCGGCGGTGCGCGCTGCGCTCGAAACGGCTCACCTCGTAGAGCGGCAGCGGGCGCGGGCCCACGAGGCTCATCTCGCCGCGCAGGACGTTCCAGAGCTGCGGCAGCTCGTCGAGACCGTGGCGGCGCAGGAAACGCCCCGGCGGCGTGAGGCGGGGGTCGGCGGCGAGCTTGAAGACCGGGCCGCGCATCTCGTTGCGCGCGGCGAGCGCGTCGCGCTCCCGCTCGGCGCCGGCGCGCATGGTGCGGAATTTGAACAACGTGAAAGGCCGCCCGTTCAGGCCCGCGCGCTGCTGGCGGAAAAGCACCGGGCCGCGCGAAGTGGCGGCCACGACGGCGGCGATGAGCGCCAGCAACGGCGAAAGCGCCACCAGCAGCGCCGCCGCCGCCCCAAGATCGGCGAGCCGTTTGACCAGAAGCCCCGCGGGCGCGGCCGCCTGCGCGCGATAGTGCAGCACCGCCTCGCCAGCCAGCCTGTCGATTTGCAGCCCCGGCGGCAGGACGGGAAGAAACCCAAGCCGCACGACCAACGACACCCCCTCGCGCCCGCAAAGCTCAAGCAACGGCCGGAGCCGGGCGGGCGGCGCGCAGGCGGCGGCCCCGGCGAGGTTCACGACCACGACGTTCACCGCCTGCCCGTGCAGCAGCGCGGCAAACTCCTCCGCGCTCCGGGCCGCCGGGTCGAAATCGCCCAAATCGGCGAGCCCCGCGCGCTCGGCCGGCGTGAGCGCGGCGCGCAGCAAGGCGTTTTGCGCCGGCTCGCCCACCCACAGCACGCGCCGCGCCCATTGCTCGCGCGCCAGGCGCGTGGCGGCCAGGCGCGCCGTGCACTCGTCGCGCACCCACACCAGCGCGCCGCCGAAGACCCCGCCCAGCACGATGACCGAACGCGCCGACTGCTCGCGCGCGATGAACAGCAGCAGCACCAGCGCCAGCACCGTCAGCAACGCCGCGCGCGCGACGGTGCCCAGACGCCGGAAATGCAACGGCGGGAGCGGCTCCGCGTAAAAACGCAGCCGCGCCAGCACAAACGGCCCGGCCAGCGCGATGGCCGGGAACAGCCAGAGGTATTCGCCGGGCGGCTCCAGCGACGGGCGCCCGAGCACCCCGGCCAGCGCCCCGCGCAGCGCATACGCCCCGCCGAGCGCCAGCGCGAAAAGCGCGGCGTCGATGCCCTGGAGCAGGCGCGTGCGGGCCTGGCGGACGCGGGTCAGCATGGGACGGAGTTTATCGGCAGTTTAAGTTCAAGTTCAAGAGAACCCTCTTTACAACCCTGCCTGACAGCGATTCATTTTTTGAAAACCGCCGCGCCGCCGCCATGAACCTCCGAAGCCTGCTCATCTCCTTTTATCTCCTGCTGCTCATCGTGGTCGTGGCGGCCTCCGGCATTTCCTACTGGCGGAACGACCGGGAACACCGCCGCCTCCTCGCGCAGGAACAGCAAGTGCGGCTGCGCCTCGCCGAGGCGCGCGCGCGCCTAGCCGACCAGGAGCGCATCCTCGACCGCCTGCGCAACGACCCGGCCTACGTGGAGACCGTCATCCGCCGCCGCCTCGGCTACGCGAAGCCCGGCGAAACCATCTTCCGTTTCGAGGACCCGCCCGCCCGCCCCTGACGCGCCGGCGCGCCGCCGCCGCCAGCCCGGCCATCAATGCCGGCCGCGCCCCGGCCCCGGAGCATCCTCCCGTGCCACGCCGGCGCCACCGCCACCGCCACCGCCGCTACCGCCGCCGCTGCTGCTGCCGCCGCCGGGTTTGTCGCGCCGCGCCGTGGATTCCGCGCCCGCCGTCTCCTTGCGCGGCACGAACAACTCCCACACCGCCACATCCAGCGCCCGCGCCAGTGTTTCCACCGTGGTGAGCCGCAACCCGCCCCAACGCCCCGACTCGATTTTCTGGAAGTAATTGCAATCCATCTCCGCCCGCTCGGCGAGTTCCTGCTGCGTCAAGCCGCGCATGAGGCGCAAACGCCTCACGTTGTCGCGCAGGATTTTCATGGCATCCATGCGTCCATGATAGGCCGTTGTTTTTTCCCTTTACACGTAATATAGATTACGTGTAATTTTTGCGTGATGGCCAAACCACGCCACCGACCGCCAACAACAACAAAACACGCTCCTCCCATGAAAACACACACCTGCCACACATGCCATGCGCGCCTCGCACCCGGCGCGCTTTTTGCCCTCGCGCTCGCCAGCGCCGCCGCCCTCGCACCCGCGCCCGCCGCGAACGCCGCGGGCTTCTCCAACACGCCCGCCGCACACACGCCCGCCAGTGCCGCCAGCGGCGGCGCGACCGCCACCGCCGGTGGCGTTTATCTCGCCGCCCCCGGCGCTGTCGCAGACCCCGGCACCGTCGTCGCCGAATCCGAAACCGGGGCGCTGCCCGCCGCCACCCTTGTCGGCGGTGAGCTTGTGCCCGCCACGCCTGCCGCTGCCGCCGGCGCCGGTGATGGCGCCGTTGCCGCCGCCGTTGCCGGCACAAGCGACGACACCTTGCCGCAAGCCGCCGCCGGAACGCCCATCCTGAGGATCACACCGGCGACGCGCGTAGTGCCGGGCATGATTTCGGGCAGCGGATTTTTTGTCGTCTCAAACGCCGGAGGCGGCACGCTGAAATGGGCGGTGGAGGAGCCGGCTCCGGAAAACACCATTCTCTGGGCGCGCGATGTTTCCGGATCGAGCGGCGTCAACACCGGCACCCTCACGTTCACCTATGATGCAAACCCGGCGGGCGGGAGCTATCGCGAGGGCTATTTGAGCATCTCCGCGACGCACATGGAAACCGGCGGGCTTCACAAAAATTACGCCATGCTCCTCCAAGTCGCCAACCGTAGCGGCGGCGGTGCCGGCGCGCTCCCGGACCTTATCCACTGCCCAAGCGGCCTCGCCGCCGCCCCCGACGGCACGCTCTACGCCTCCAGCCTGGCCGGCAGCACCATCCACAAAATCACCCTTGCCGGTGGCACCGGTGCCGCCGACACGCTCGCGGGAAAAACCGGCGCGTCCGGCCACGTCAACGCCACCGGCACCGCCG
>JAITDF010000614.1 GCA_031282705.1 Opitutaceae bacterium
GGAGGCGTAGAAATCGATCCAGGCGGCGGCCCAGTCGAAATATTTTTGTTCGCCGGTGAGCCGGAATAAACGGGCGGCTTCGAGTATTTTTTCAATATGGGCCTGGCGGAATTTAGTCACCCACGCGGCATGGATTTTCGGAGTGACTTCCACCGCCGGGTCGGTCGGGCTGGACAGTGTGCCGCCGGGGACCGGCTCGTCGGGGGTGAAGGTCAGATAGCTGCCGTCCTTTGGCGAAATGAAAAAATGCCCCCATCCCGCCCGCCACGCGATGTTGTCCCGGCGTTTTTGCATCCAGTCGTCGAGCACGGCGCGGCGGCCGGCGAGCCACTCCGCCCATTCGGGGTCATCGCGGGCAAGACGGGCGGCGGCGGCCCAGTTGTCGGACGGGAGTCGGTAAAACCGGCCCTGGCTGTCGTGGATTTTTGATTCGCGAAAACGGGCCTCGGGATCGGGTTTTGGAAACGCGGGCAGGTTTGCGTCGAGCCGCGCCTGGCTGCGCTGGCGGCTGCTCAAAGTGTTTTTGGAGCCGTCCCCGGCGGGCGCGGGGGCAAAGGAAAGTTCCCCGGCGGAACCGCCCTCCGCCGCGAGATCGAGGCCGGAAAACTCAATCGAGTCATGCCCGAAATTGGAAGTCGCCTGAAGCATGACGCGGTCAACCCCCTGGATGACCGGCGCGGTGTCGAGCCAGGAGCCGTGCAGGGCATAGCCCGTGTCACTGGAAACCATCGACCAGCTCGCAAGCAGCCCGCCGGGCTGGCGCTCAAGGCGGAGCATGATTTCATAAACACCGCCCGTGAGCGGACGCCGCCCGGGGGCGCCGGTGACGTTTTCCCTGATGATGGCGTAGCCGGACTTTTCGGCGGTGGAGTTCCAGGCGCGTCCGCCGTCCTTGCGATAAAGGGCGGCCGCGCCGCCGCGCTTGTTCAAGACCATGTAGCCGGACCAGCCGTCGTCGCCGGTTTTGTTGCTGCTGGAAAACAAGCCCCAGCGAAAACCCGCGTCGAGCCCGGCGGCCGCGCCGGGAAATTTGAAGGCGGCTTTTCCCCGGAACACGAGTGCGTCGCCGACGCCGGCGACGAGGACGGGAGCGGCAAGGGCGGCGGTGGCCGCGGTCGAGCCGCTCCCGAACCCTGGGTGGTCGGTGCCGCCGGCGGAGACCGTGCCGCTGAACGCATGCCAGCCGGTGACCGGGGCCGCCCGCGACACCGCCCCGGAATAGAAAAGGCATGACGCAAGGCAAACGAGCAGGAGGAGGCGCGGACGGCGGAGAAAAAAGGAGGAGGATTTCATCATTTTGGATTGTATATATTGAGGATGGCCACACCCGCGGCCGTTTCACCGGACGGAGGACGCTGAATAAAACACGCGGATGGAAAAATAAAAAAATTGACGGGGCAATCCATCTTCCGCTAACATAGTTTACCAATGGACGAATCCCACGGAAAACGCCTCAACCAGCGCGACATTGCAAAGGCCGCCGGCGTGCACCGCACCACCGTGTGCCTGGCGTTGAAGAACCATCCCAGCATCCCGCTGAAGACACGGGAGCGGATCGCCGGCCTGGCAAAACAAATGGGCTACGTGCCGGACCCGATGCTGTCGGCCCTGGCGAGTTACCGCACCCGGCTGCGCCCGCGGGCGTTCCAAGGTTCGCTGGCGTGGCTGGTCAATTCCATCAACGACTTCGACTGGACCGCGTTTCCCCACTATCGCGAGTATCATCAAGGCGCGATGGAGCGCGCGAAGTTCCACGGCTACAACCTGGAGCTTTTTGATATAAACAGCCCGGGCATGACACTGGCGCGTTTGTTCTCCATTTTGCGCGCCCGGTATATCAACGGCGTGCTGCTTTGCCCGCAGCAGAAGGCGGGCACGAAGCTGGCCTGCCCGTGGGAGCAGGTTTCGTCGGTGACCTTCGGCTATAAACTCAGCACCCCGTGCCTGCACACGGTCACGGCCACCCATCATCGCAACATGGTGCGCGCGATGCGCGAATTGAAGGCGCGCGGCTACCGCCGGATCGGCTTCGCATTTTCCCAGTTGCACGACGAGGGCACGGACAGGAATTATCTCGCCGGGTATTTGAGCGAGATGATAGGTTATGAAACAGGCAGAAAGCCGCCCATCCCGCCTTTATTGGAGTCGTTCCGCAGAAAGACCGCCGGCATCATCGCCTGGCTCCGCAAATACAAACCGGATGCCATTGTGACCGGGGAATACCAGGCTTTTGAGATTCTGACCAAGGCGGGCATCCGCATTCCGGAGGAACTGGGGGTGGCGTGCCCCACCCTGCCGTCGGACCGGTCCACAAAACTCACGGGCGTGCTTGAGGACTCGGTGCGCATCGGCGCCATCGCGGTTGACCTGCTTGTCGCCGCCATCCAGCAAGGCGAGAAAGGCGTGCCCGTGTATCCGGTCCGGCATCTTGTCGAGGGCCTCTGGCACGAAGGCATCTCCCTGCGGCCTCCGGTGAAGACGCCGGAGAGTCCGGCGCGCTCTTCATGTTAACGCGGCCCCGCCCGCCGCGCCTTTTGCGACCACACCGTCTTCAAGGCTCTAGTATGCAGTCATGCTTGAAAAGCCGTAAAAGTAAGGCAGGGATGATGACACCATGCCTGAAATCCTCTACAAAGTGAACCTGACCGGTGAAGAACGCGAAGAGCTGCACGCCAT
>JAITDF010000627.1 GCA_031282705.1 Opitutaceae bacterium
GAAAACCTCGTAGCAGGCGGAGGCGGCGCCTTCGGGCGTGATGGCGAAGAGGTCCTGCGTGGCGCCGCAAAAGTGGTTCGTCAGGATGCCGGTGCGGGCGGCGGAAAAGGTGACTTCGCAGCCGTGTTTTCTGGCGCGGGCCTGCGCCTCGCGGAAGGCCGCGACAAAGGCGCCGGTCTCCGCCGAGGGCGCGCCGGCCCAGCGTCCGATCTGGTAGGCCGGCTCGGCCTGGATCTGGCCGGGGCGGAAGCGGGAGCAGATGAACTCGACGGAGTCGGGGAGGCGCGAAATCATGCCGGCGGTGACGGTCATGCGGATGCCGTAGGGGAAGCGGGCTTCGTCGAGGCGGCGCAGGGTGTGCATGACGCGTTCGCTGGAGCCCTTGCCGGCGGCGGTGACGCGGTGCGCATCGTGCGCCGCGGGGAGGCCGTCGAAGGAGATGCTCGCGCCTTGCAGTCTGGCGGTGATCCAGTCGAGCTGCCGGTCGGAAAAAACGGCGTTGGTGGCGGTGCAGGAGGTGAGCCGCAGGCCGTGTTTTTCGGCGAGGCGGCGGGCGTGGTCGTGCGCGCCGGTGAGCACGCGCCAGTTTTGGGTCGGCTCGCCGCCGCCGTGGAAGTTGATGTCGATGCAGCCGGTCCGGCGTTTCAGGGCGTTTTGGACGACAAAGTCGATTCCGCGCCGGGCGGTTTCCAGTGACATGAAGCGCGCGGGGGCGTCGCCGGCGGCGGCGTAGCAATAGGTGCAGCGGAGGTTGCAGGCGGTGGTCAGAAAAAGTGTGACGGAGACGGGCTCGTGCGTGTCCGGGAAAACGGTCCCGGGCGGCTGCTCCGGCGGAGCGTCGAGCATTTCCAGGCGGCGCAGGAAATCCGTCAGGGCGCCGTCGGGGTCGGCGGAGGTGTCGTGCCTGCCGTCCTTCAGCATGGCGAGGAAGTTTACGACGCGGGCGTTGCCGACAAAGGCGGCCTTCCGCAACGGCGCGTAGATGAGATGGCGGCCCGCTTCCAGGGGGATGACATAAATCTCGGCGGATAATGCAGGGGTCGGCGGCATGACGGAAAGATGATGGAAAGATGGCGGAAAGGCGGCGGAGAAGCGGAGGCGAAATCGCAAAACAAGGTGCCACGGGCCATGCGCGACGCAAACGTTTTCCGGGGCGCATGTTATGCCCGGCACCCGCCCCTGGCCTCGCACGCCCATCGCCGCCGCACGGAAGCCTTGCGGGACGAACGCGGGCCTGTCCCGCCGTCCGCCGATGCGCCCCGGACAATCGTGAACGCGACGGAGCCGCTGTAATATCATTTCCCCATGAGTATCAGACTTTCAATGCGACAGTCCGCCAGCCTGCGCTGCATGGGCGGCTCATGGCTGAAGTCCGATTCTCACCGGCAAATGGTATTATCCCCCTGATGTTACGCGGGGGCGTCCGTTTTTTTCTCTTTCCTCTTTCCTCAAGAGGGGAAAAGGGGATGGGAGAGATGGGAGAAATGGGAGCGATGGGAGAGAAAGAAGAAAGAGAAAGAGAAAGAGGAAAGAGGGGGGGGAGAACGGATGCTTCCGCGCAACATCAGTTATCCCCCTGATGTTACGCGGAAGAAGCAGACTTGGAAGTCTGCGGTACGTCGGCAGGCGTTACGACTGGCTGACGGCGCAGAAGCGTGACGTACCGCAGGTTTCCAAACCTGCTTCCGGGCCGAAGGCCCGCAAAAAGCCCCTAACCAAGTGTGAGCTTCCAAGCAGACTTGGAAGTCTGCGGTACGTCAGAACCGCGTAACATCAGTTATCCCCTTTGGATGTTGGGGTTTTGGGATTTGGAATTTTTTTGGGATTTGGGATTTTGGGATTTGGGATTTCCCCACAGGCTTCCCCCTCCCATGTGCCTGGAACGCTGGCAGTTCTGCCCGCGGCGGCGCTGGCATTCCTGTCCGCGCCACCCGGCATTTCACGCGTTTTTCAGGCCGGCGTCATTTTTTCACCCCGGCCTGCTCCAGAAGCCATTCGTCGATGGCGGCGTTTTCCTCGGGGATGGTGTTGTGGCCGGTGATGAGGGCGAGGTGCAGCGCCTTCGGGGCCGTGATGACATTGTAGGCGGCAAACATCGAGGTGGGCGGGCAGGTCTCGTCGTTGTAGCCCCACGAATAGAGGCCGGGGGCCTTGATGCGGCGGGCGAAGTTGACCGCGTCGTAATAGGCGGTGGTGGCGACCTTGGCCGGGTTTTGCGCGTGGAGGGAGGGCTCGCCGGTCTTCGCATCGGGCTTGAACATGTGCGGCCAGCCGCCGGCGCGGCCGTGCAGGTAGCCGGTCACGTCGCAATAGGCCGGATACACGGGCGCGACCGCGGTCACGCGCGGGTCGAGGCCGGCGGTGACGAGGGAGAGCTGGCCGCCCTGGCTGCCGCCGGTGACGAGGAGGTTTTTGCCGTCGTGGTTGGGCAGCGAGAGGAGGTAGTCGTTGGCGCGCACGCAGCCGAGGTAAACGCGGCGGTAGTAGTAGGCGTCGCGGTCGTCGAGGTTGTAGGCCGGGTAGCCCTTGAGCATGCCGTTGCGCATCTGGTCGTAGGCGTAGGGGGGCAGGTTAACGGGGATGCCGTGGATGCCGATGTTGAGCGTGATGACGCCGCGCGAGGCGAGCTCGGTGTTGACGGGCACGTAGGGGCGCACGCCGGCGCCGGGCACGCGGAGGATGGCGGGATAGCTGCCGGGGGCCTTCGGTTCGCAGAGGATGCCGTGGATGCGGCTGGTGTTGCGGCTGTCGCCGCCGGTGACGCGGAAGCTGACGTGGTAAACGTTCACGTCGCTCGTGCAGTATTCGGGGAGCAGGGTGCGGGTGGGGTCCATCGGCACGGCGGCGAGTTCGGCCTTGCCGGCGTCCCAGAACGCGTCGAAGTCGTCCGGCCGGGCCTGCGTGGGCTGGATTTTTTCGGGGGAAAAGGCGGCGGTGGCGAGGCCGCGGTAGGTTTTGCCGCCGACGGTGGCGGTGGCGATGCAGCGGAGGAAGCCGGGGGCCTTCAGCGTGCCGGCGTCCACCACGAGTCCGCCCGCGGGGATGGCGGCGCCGGTCTCCGCGGCGGTGGCGGGCATCTGCTCGGGGCCGACCTTGTAGGAGACGGTCGCGCCGGCGAGCGGGTTGTTGTCGGCGAGCACGCTGATGGTGAATTTCGCGGGCTGGCCGGTCTGGTAGGTCCAGTCGGCGCGGTCGGGCGCGACGACGACTTGCACGGCGGCGAGGCGCGCCTGCGCAAACGCGGGCACGGGCTGGACCGGCGAGGCGCCCGGCGCGGCGGCGATGGCCGGCGCGGCCGGGGCGACAAAGGCCGCGCTCGCGGCGATGGCGAGCCCGGAGATGAAGGCGGTGGACAATGCGGATGTTTTTTTCATGGGTGGTCGTGGGTGGTGAATGGGTGATGGGTGGGCGGTGAGTGGCGGATGGTGATGGTGATGGTGATGGCGGGTGGTGGCGGTAAGAAAAAAATTTACGGGTGGCTGCGAAAAAAAGAAGGACGCGCGTGGAGGTGAAAAAGGACGGGAAAAGACGAAAAAAGGACGAAAAAAGACGAAAAAGGACGGCAAATTTATCACAAAGTCAGGGCCGGAATGGATGGTTGAGCGGTTTAGGCTCGCAAGCAGGGGGGTATTTGGAATGCCTTGGCGCCTGTTCGCAACACTCATATGGCTTTTTGGGAATACAAAATCATCACCAGCGGCGTCCACGGTTTCGCCAGTCCGTCGCTGCTGGAAAAACATCTCAACACGCTCGGCAGGGACGAGTGGGAGATCATCCACTTTCAAACCCAGCCCGACAATCCCCTCGCCTTCCACGGCCTCGCGCGGCGCTCCACGCAGCGCGACTGGACGCCGCCGGAGATGCTGCCGTCGGCGCCGCCGGCGGGCGCGCCGCCCAAGCCGGCAACGCCGCTGATGGCGCCGG
>JAITDF010000642.1 GCA_031282705.1 Opitutaceae bacterium
TTTATTTAACCACAGATGAACACAGATGGACACAGATAAAGACTTCCGAGACGATGGTTTGAATCTGTGTTTATCTGCGTTCATCTGTGGTTAAGTTTTTGGTTCGGTTTTTCAACCGCGAAGGGCGCGAAGGGCGCGAAGGATGAAGGTTCTGAAGGCTGTTGTTTTTCCAGTTTCATTTCTTCGTTCTTCGCATCCTTCGTGCCCTTCGCGGTTGAATTTAATGGTTCGGTTTTTTAACCACTAATCTTCACTAATAATCAGAACACTAATGGGCGCTAATGTCCTGTTTGTTTTATTAGTGTTTATTAGTGTTCTGTTTTTTAGTGAAGATTAGTGGTTAAAATGGTTTGTCTTGTTCACCGGTGGTTGTTTTATATTCAGGGCCGCCCGCGATGGCGGGGGCGGGGTTTGGCAGCGCGACGTCCATGTAGCAAAGGCTCACGGTTTTCGGGCCGTTTTTGTATGAGAACTCGAAGCTGTTTTCGCCGTCCTTCAGCAAGGCGGCGGGCACGCGCCACGCGCGGTAATCGCCGGGCGAGCCCAGCGCGTCGGGATAGGGATTGGGGAAAATATCGCCCACGTTGCCGGACGGGGCGAGCGGCACGCCGTTCAGTTTCGCGAACCAGACGGCGCCGTCCATCGGGCTGCGCGCCTTGATGCGCAGTTTCCCGTCGGCGCGCCAGCCGCCGGCGGGCGGCGCCATGTCCACGGGGACCGCCTTCCAGGAGCCCGCCTTGAACGAGGAATGGAGGGGGCGGCGGTTCAGGCGGAGCAGGCTGCCGATGTCCGCCGCCACGTAGTGCTGCGGCTGTTGCGACAGCCAGTCCAGGTCGGAAATCGTTTTGAACACCTCGTAAGGCGGCTCGATGGAGGAGCCGGCCACGTCGCCCTTGTTGTAGGTGCCGCGATAGTATTGGAAATTGAAGGTGCTCACCCCGTCGGCCCCGCGCCTGCGCGCGAGATGGGCGGCGGTCCAAAGCTGGAGCGGCGTGCAGCGGCGGTGGACGCGGGTGGTTTTGCCGCCTCCCGTGTCCTCCGCGGGGCCCTTGGCGGCGGCGAAATGCAACTCGGCATACAGCGCCACGTCGTCGGGCAGCATGGCGCGCAGCCGGGCGATCGGCATCTGGGCGTCCGTGTAATAATGCGCCGAGGCGTTGATGATGTCCGCGCCCGCCTCCTCCGCCAGCGCCGGCAGGTCGATGCCGAGCCGGTCGAAGGTCTCGGGGTAGCCGGGGATGCGGAGTCCCAGCCACAGATAACGGCCCGCGCGCGCGCCCTTGGCGTCGAGCGCCGCGCGCACCTGCCTGACCAGGCCGGTCAGGATGCGCGCGCGCTGCCCGGAGGTCGTGTCCTTTTGGTTGAACAACTCGGGGTGGCGCACGAAATCCAGCTCGAAGCCGTCGATGTCGTGGCGGTCAATCAATTCGCGGATTTGGGCGAGGCGGAACTCGCGCACCTCGGGCACGGCGAAGTTCATGGAAAGCGAGCCCATGAGGGTGGCGACGCCGTCCTGCCCGATGCGCCACCGCGGGTTTTCCACGTAGAAGCGGCAGACGCCCGCCTTGCGGCTGAACCCGGGCTCGGGCATTCTGCCGCGGTCGGCGGGGTGGAGGTGGTGCTGGTCGTTCATGCGGAACGAGGCGAACGGGCGCTGCCCGGTCCGGCGGCATTCGTCCACAAACACGCGCATCACGTCGCCGCCGTTTTTCAGGTAAATCTCCATGTCCGCCGGGCGGATTTTTTGCGCGGCCTTCCACGCGAGCTGTTCGGAGACGGGCAGCGCGTCGCTTTGCCACCACGGCACCCAGCCGCGCCCTGGCTGGATCATGTGCACGTCGATGCCGCGGCCGGCGGCCTCGGTCACCGTGGCGCGGATGAACTGGTCCGACATGGGGGGCCGGACGCCCGCCTTCGCTTGCAGGCAGTTGGTGGCGTTGGTGGTGTCGTTGCCGTGCAGCACGCGGAACGGCGCCTTCGAGGGGCGTTTGGGCGGCGCCGGCGCGTCCGCCGTCGCCGCCGCGCCCGTCGCCGCCGGCGCGCCCGGCATCCCGCCCGGCGCCAGCAGCGCGGCCGCGCACGCGAGCGCGCGCACGGCGGTCCGAAGCGCCGGGATGAAGCCGGCCCGCTGTCGTGCGTTTTTGTATGGAAGGTATGTCATTGATGTTGCGTAAAAAGGTGCCGCTGCCGGTGGTGGTGTGTGTGTGGTGGGGGGGATCGTGGTTCGGGAGGACAAGTTTCGTGCTATCGTTCGAGTGGAGAGCTTACGATGTTATAACATCGGGACAAGCCTTTTTTGGGAATTTTGGGGAAATTCTGCTGGAGATTTTGCTATTTGTTTATGTTTAGGAGATTATCAAAAAACAGAGGGAGGGAGGGAATGGGAGAGATGAGACTTATGGGACTTATGGGAGAGATGGGAGAGATGGGAGAGAAAGAGGACGGATGGCGTGGGCTTTTCTACTCACTACTCGCTACTCGCTACTCGCTACTCGCTACTCACTACTCACTACTCGCTACTCCCGCTAGAAGCGGCCTGAGAGGCCGAAGATTACGGACAGGCCGGCGTTGCTGTATTTTTGCGGGCGCGTCCGGGTGAAATAATAATAGCGCTGCGGCTCCTCGGTGATGTTGAGCACGTCGCAGGACAGGGACACGCCGCGGGCCAGTTGATAAAGCAGCCGGGCGTTCAGGTTGAGGCGGCCCTCCTTGTAGATGAGGTCCCATTTGTTGATGCCGTAGGTCCAGAGCTGCTCGTCGGTGTAATTGGCGCTGGCGCTGGCGGTGAGCCGGCCGAGTTTCCACGTGAGCGTGAGGTTGGCCGTGTTGGGGACGAAGCGCTCCAGCGCGTCGGTGGAGTTGTTCTCGTTGCCGTAATCCCCGCTCATGTCGATATGGGTGTAGTTGGCGTAAACGGACAGGCCGGAGAGCACGCCCGGCAGGAAGGTGAGGTTTTGCTGGAAGGAGATTTCAACGCCGTTGATGACCGCGCTCCTGCCGTTGAAGGGCATGAGGAAAATGGCGCCGGCATCCACGGCGGGGTCCTCCAGCACCCATCCGGGCGGGTCGATTTTGGCGCTGGTGAGGAAGTCGTCGATGTCCTTGCGGAAATATCCCACGCTGAACTGCCCCACGCGTTTGAGATAATATTCAAGGGACAGGTCCCAGTTCATCGACGTCTGCGCCTTCAGGCCGGGATTATACACCCGGCCCTCGTTGAGTATGGTGTTATAAGTGTAGTTGGGGAACAGTTCCGCGAATTTCGGGCGCCCGATGGTGTTGGACCAGCTGGCGCGCAACTGGAGGTCGGGCGTGAGGGTGTATTTGAGGTGCGCGCTGGGAAACCAGTTGTCGTAGGTTTTGTTCGCGGTCGTGGCGTTCACGTTGTTCCAGTTCTGGCTCCCGGAGAGGTTGAAGGTCGGCACGTAGGCGAAGGACTCGGTCTCGGTGCGCTCGAAGCGGACGCCGGCCAGCATGCCGAGGCGCCCGATTTTGGCGGTGCCCTGCACGTAGGCGGCGTTCACGGTCTCCGTCACGTTCTTCGTCCGCCGGTTGTATTCGGCCTCCTCCTCCGTCGCGCTCCAGGCCCAGTGCTCCGGGTGGTCGCGCACGTCGCGCGCGATCCGCGCCACGTCGAAAAACGGCATCAGGAGCCCGCCCATGTATTGGGAGCTGATGTCCACGCTGGGATTATAAAAGCCCTGCAACACCGTCCCGCCGGCGACCTCGGAGTCCGTGCCGTCCAGCGAATAGGTCTGCCGCCCGTTGCGCAGGTCCAGTTTCTGGCGGCGGTGGCGGACGCCCGCCTTTATGGACGAGGCGAAGGGCAGGGGCGGGATGTAGCGGAGGTTGGCGCTGGCGTTGAGGAAGCTGTTTTTCTGTTTCATCCCGTCGTTTTTATAAAGCGTGCCCAGATACGACTGGGTGGTGCCGTAGCTGGCCGGGTCCTCCAGATTGTAAGACGGGTTGGTGCTGACCACGGACGGATACGCCCAGGATTTGGACTTGTCGATGGACCAGGTGTGCCGGTTTCTCGATTGCAGGCGGAACTGCCCGCCCAGGCCGTCGCGGTCCACACCGTCCGACAGGTTGGTGTGATTGTAATTGTAATTGACGTCGTAGTCCGCCAGCAGGCGGGAAAACTCGTGGATGGCGCCGAGGTTGAGGGCCCGCCCGCGCGAGATCGAGCTGGTCAGCGTGGAGGTGGCGAGGGCGCGCGGCCAGTTGACGCGGCTGACGCCGGGGTCCGGCGAGCCGGACAGCAGGCGGATGGCGGTGAAGTCGTCCGTGTAGCCGGGGACGATGTTGCCGAAATGGACAATGTGGGCCGGCTCGTAGCCGGCGTCGGTCCAGGCCGCGTCGAACCCGGTCACGGCGCCGTTCAGGTTCGCGGCGTAGGATTCGTTGCGGGGCTGGATGGCATCGTTGAGCATGGCGGACGCGTAAACGGTGAAGGAGGGCGAGAGCTTCAGGTCGAACCGGAGCCGGGCGCTTTGATTGATCCGCTTTGAATACGTGTCGGTCGCGGTGTAATTCCAGATGAAGGCCGGGGAGTCCGTGGTGTATTCATACACGTAGGCGTTGCTATAATAACCCTTGAACGACTCGTCGCGGATCAGGCTCAGGGACACGCCCAGGTTGTTTTTCCCGCCAAGGACGCTGAAGATGTCCCTGTAGGAAAGATTGAGCTTGGCGCTGAGCGCCTGGTTTTTGGTCACGAGCGGAATCTGGTCGGCGAAGGAGGGCGCCCACACGCCGGACACGCGGTAGGTGAAGACCCGGCCCCGGTTGCGCAGGGTGGAGAGGGACTTCAAGTTGACGCTGCCGCCGAGGGAATTGCCCTCGTTTTCCGGCGTCGAGGCCTTGATGATTTCGATTTCGTCGAAGAGGCCGGCGGAGATGTCGCGGGTGTTGAAGGTGCGCTCCTCCCCGGTGCCGGCCAGGGAGTTGCCGTCCAGCGTGAAGCTGGTCGTGTAGGAGGCCATGCCGCGGACGGAGACGCTGGTGATGTTGCCCTCGTCGTCGAGGTCGCCGACGACGCCGGGCACCTGGATGAGCAGCTCGCCGACGTTGTTGTTGGGCAGCAGGCCGAAGGCGTCCATGGCGAGGACGTTTTTCATATTGTCGGCGTTGCGCTGGCGGGTGATGGCGGCGGCCTGGCCCTCGCGCTCGCCGGTGACGACGAAGCGTTCCATTTTATAAATCTCGGCGGTGAGGGCGATGTCCCGCGAGGCTCTTTCGCCGGGGGCGACCTGCACGGGCGCGGTCTGGTCGTCGAGCCCCATGTAGGAAATCCAGAGCCGGTGGCCGCCGGGCGGGACGGCCAGCAGGGTGTAGCGCCCCGTCTCGTCGGTGAGCGTCGAGAGGCGCAGGGCGGGGATTTCGACCCGGGCGCCTTGCAGGGCCGTCCGGGTGTCGCGGTTGATGACCACGCCGGTGATCTGGCCGGGCGCGGCGGCGTCGTCGCCGTCGGCGAACGAGGCGGTGGCCGGGGCCGCCAGCGCCAGCGCGGCGAGCAGGAGGAGTTCGGGAATCGGGTGTTTCATGGGAAGGGAGGGTTGCGCCGGCGGTTGGGCCGTCCGCGCGGCGGACTACCAGTTGCGGCGGAAACCGATATTGAATGCCCAGGGGCGTTTGTAGTGGTCGGCCTTGTTGTAATCATAATCGACAAACGCCTGGCGGCCCCGGCCGACGTTCCAGCACACGCCGGCGCCGAACTCGACGCGGTCGCCGTCGAAGCCGGCGGCGTAGCGGCGGTTGGCGGCGCGCACCAGGCCGCCGCGGGTGTCGTCGCGGAGCAGCGCGGCGCGGGCGTAGGGCATCCAGAGGCCGAAGTCCGCGCCGGCGCGGAGTTGCGCGCGGTATTGCCGGACGGTGGAGTCGTCGATGGCGACCTTGATGCCGTTGTCGGTGGTGTAGATGGCGCCGTCCACCATCGCGGCGGCGGCCTGCGCGGAGGGTTCCAGCCAGACGCGCCGGGCGAGCCCGATGCGGCGGCCGATCTCGACCGAGCCGCCGGCGGCGGTGCTGCGGTAGCGGGCGTGCGCCAGGGTGACGGAGGACTTGGCGGTGAGCCGGTTTGTGTATTTGTCGAACCGCCCGACGAGGTCCGCATACCAGCCGCTTTTGTGCAGCCAGGCGAGGTAGGCGCCGCCGCCGAAGCCGGTGGTGCCGCCTTCGCCGAAATTCTCAAAGTTGCGCTGGCTTTGGCTGGCGGCGGCGAACGCGCCCGCATAAACGGCGCCGCCAAGGGCGGCGGTGAAGCCCTTGTCCACGCCGGCGGTGAGGTCGTAGCTGTCCTGGTAAAAGGCGTCGCCGATCAGGTCGCGGCCGGCTTCGAGGCGGTAGAAATTGCCGCGCAGCCAGCAATCGCCGCCGGGGGCGGCATCCCGCCGCTGGTTGCGGGAACGCCCGCCCGCCGCCGGGCGGGCGGGCGCCGCCTCCACCCGGAACGCGCCCATGCGCTTGTGCAGGCTGTCGAGGCCGTAGTGCCAGTCGAGGCCGAGCACGCCGGCGGTGGCGAGGATGGCGTCGCCGATGTTGGTGAGGCCGTTGGAGGCGAGGCGGACGGCCTTGTTTTGCGGGTCGTCGCGGAGCGTGTAGGCGTCGATGCCGAAGGCGATGACGGGCGCGCTGAAGCGCGCGCCGGAGCCTTCCACGGCGTAGTTGACCAGCACGATGTCGAGGTCCCGCGGGCGCGACGGATAACCGCCTTCGCGCTGGAGGTCGAGCGTCTGGCCGCCGGTGATTTCGCCGAGGATGACGAGGCGGTCTGAGGCGTTGGTCTCCATGTTGAGGCGCAGGGTGATGGTGCCGCTTCCGGCGAGGCTGCCGGCGGTGAGCGTCCGGTAGGCGCCGGCGGACGGCGGGAGGAAGGCGATGGCGCCGTGGTTGACCAGGCCGGCCACGGTTTGCGAGGCGGAGAGGTCGAGCCGCCCGTCGCGGGCGACGGTCCAGTTGACGGCGCCGCCGAGCACGTTTTCCGCGGCGGCGTGGAGCCGCCCGGAAAGCGCGACCGCGCCGGCGCCGGTGAACTGGTCCGGCGTCCGCCGGTCGAGCGTGAGCGCGCCGGCCCCGTCGATTTGCAGCGCGAGGGTGTGCGCGTTGAGGGTTATGGTGCGCGCGGTGGCGAAGCCGCCGGTGACGCGCAGCGCGGCGTCGCCGGCCAGTTCGAGGCGGGCGGCGGCGGAGCCGAGGTTTTCGTCGCGGCTGACGGACAGCTCCGCGCCCGCCGCGAGCGTGACGGCGCCGGAGTGGGTGCTGGAGCCGGTGAGCGCGACGGCGCCGCCCAGGACGAGGTTGCCCGCGCCGCTGACGGCGCCGGCGAGGTCGAGGGGGCGGTTGCTTTCGATGGCGAGCACGGCGGCGGGGTTGTCGAAGACCACGGGCACGTCGAGCACGGCGGCGTCGGCGGCGGTTTCGAGCCGGAGCACGCCGGAGCCGATGATGTTCACGGCGCCGCCGCCGAGCTGGCCGCCGTTTTCTATGACAATGGCGCCGCCGTGCCAGTCCACGCCGCCTTGGAAAACATTGGCGCCGGTGTTTTGAAACGAGAGGGTGCCGGAGTCGTGTTTGTATAATTTGCCGGCGCCGTCGAACGCGCCGCCCGTCTGCCGCCCGGCGGCGGCGGTGATGCCGTGGGCGCCGTCGAAGACATGGGCGCCGGTGCCGGACACATGCAAGTCGGACACGTAGGCGGTGTTCGCGAGCGTGACGGCGCCGGCGGCGGCGTCGGTGAAGCGCACGCGGTCCCAGCTGGCGAACGTGGTGTCGCCGGAGGCGGCTCCGGCGGCGGCCCAGTTTGTCCCGGTGTAATTCCACGCCCCGCCGGCGGCGGCGGCCCAGGTGAGGTCAAGCGAGGGGCCGGACGAGATGGAGAGCGCGAGGGCGCCGCCTTGCGCGGCGAGGCCGAGGGTCTGGCGCGGGCCGTCGAGGGTCTCGCCGTTGACGGTGACGGGCAGCGCGGCGAGGGTTTGCATGTCGGCGGCCGCGCCGGTGGCGATGATGTAGTCGCCCTGGAGGAAATCGCTCACGTCAACGCGGTTCGCGCCGGGGGCGGCGGTGAGCGCGCCGATGCGCAGGAGGTCGCTGGCGGCGGGCGCGCCCGCATACAGGCCGAAGCGCAGGGCGGCGTGGTCGAGCGAGAGGCCGGCCACGGACAGCGTCTTGCCGCCGGTCGCGCCCGGCGCGCCGCCGCCGCCGACGCGCAGGGTGCCGCCGGTGACGGCGAGCCGGTTGTAGGCGCCCTCGCCGCCGGCGGCGGCGGCGGCGGTGACGTTCACGGTGCCGCTGATGCTTGCGCCTTCGCCGGCGAGGAAGAAGCCGCCGGCCTGCACCGCGAGGGCGCGGGTGAAGGCTTGGCTGGCGGATTTGAGCACCCAGTCGCCGGCGCCGGCCTTGACCATGTTGCCGGCGGTGACGGCGAGCGTGTCCTTGCCCGGCGCCGTTTCGTCGCCGACGACGAGGGTGGCGCCATCGCCGACAACAATGCCGGCCAGGGCGCCCGGCGCCGTCTGCTCGAGAAAGACGGTGTTGCCGGCGCTGGCGACGGTGCCGCTTGCGGCGGCGATGTTGTATATAAGCGTGCCGGTGTTGGACAGGGCGGCGGCGTTGTTGGTGAAGGCGGTGTTGTTCAGGCTCAAGTTTCCGGCGTTGGTGATCGCGGCGGCGCCGGTGGCGTTCGAGACGGTCACTTTTTTCCCGGCCAAGGTGACGATGGCCGCCAGGTTGCCGGTATTGGCGATGGCGAGGTTCTGGCCGGCGCCGTCGAAAACCGTGTCGTTTCTAAATAACAACTGCGCGCTCCCGTCCGCGGCGAAACGGGTGATTTTGTCCAATTTTCCGCCGATGCCGTCCGCGCCGTTCACGGCCAGGACTCCCTCGCGCAACTGGATTTCGCCAAAGCTGTTTCCGCCGTTGAGCAGCGAGAGTTGGGCGGTGCCGGTCTTGGCCAGCGTGCCGGAGGCGGTGATGCCGCCGCCGCCGAATTGGTAAAGGGCGGCGCCGCCCACGGTCATGTTGGCGATGGAAACGCCGGCGTCGGCGATGGTGATGACGCGGTTGGCGGGCCGGGCGGCGTCGGCGGCGCCGTCGAAGGCCACGGAGTCGCCGTGCTGGAAGTCGGCCACCGCGCCGAGGGCGGTGGCGCCGGCCCAGTTGTTTTGCGCGCCGCCGGCCTGCCAGAGCGCGCCGGCCGCGCCCGTCCAGACGAGGCCGGCGCTGTTGAACAGCTCGACGGTCGCGCGGAGTTGCGAGCCTTCGGCGACGGCGAGGGTGGCGGTGGCGCGGTTGGCGGCGGTCTTGATGTTGGCGCCGTGGCCGAAGTAGGCGGCGATGTCGCCGGCGGCGGCGTTGTTCCACGTCATGAGGGTGAAGGTGCCGCTGGCGAGGGAGGCGAGGCTGATGGTGCCGGTGTGGGCGCCGGTGTCGATGGTGTCGAGGGCGAGCAGCGAGGCGGTGTTGTTTGCGCCGAGGTCGTGGTGGTAGGTGACGCCGTTGCCGGCGACCACGAAGTCGTTTTTTATGGCAAGCCGGTCGGTGGCGGCGCCGTTGCCGACCTTGATTGTGGCGTTCTGGTTGACGAGGACGGTGCCGCTGACGGCGACATCGAGGCCGGTGGCGGGGTCGCGGTAGCGGGTGAGGATGGCGCCGGCGCCGCCGAAGGCGCGGCTGGCGGCGATGGTGAGGAGGCTGCTGCCGAGCATGGCGTCGTTGTTGCCGAGCAGGAGGGTGCCGCTGGCGACGGTCCAGGTGCCGGTGACGTAGGAGTTGTCGGCGTTCAATACCAGGGTGCCGGCGCCGGTTTGCTGGAAGCCGCGGACGCCGGCGGAGGAGAGGGGCAGGGGGGCGTTGGCGATGGAGTCGAGGGCGCGGTTGGCGGCGGTGGCCGAGCCGATGACGAGGGTGCCGGCGCTGTTGAAGTTGAAGGTGACGGGGCTGGCGCCGCCGGTGACGGCCTCGGCGTAGAGGAAGCCGCCGGCCCAGGCCGCGCCGTCGAAGGGGCGGGCGCCGGCGGAGAGGGCGGCGAGGAGGTCGCCGCCGCCGGGCACCATTTCGGTCTCGGCGCCGGCGGCGGCGTTGCCGGTCTGGAAGAGGGTGCCGCTGGCGGTGCCGCGGATTTGGAACGAGTCGGTGCCGTTGATATAGCGCACGTAGAGCGCGCCGCCGTAGCCGCCGGCCCAGTTGCCGGTGAAGACGGCGTTGCGGAGGTCAACCGTGCGGGTCATGTAGAAGGAGATGGCGCCGCCGTGGGTGCGGGCGCGGTTTTGGGTGAATTGCACCTCGTAGATGCGGGGCGAGGCGCGGTTGCGGCCGACCCAGAGTGCGCCGCCCTGGCCGGAGTTTGCCGCGGCGCAGGAGCCGGGGGCGTAGTTGCCGGCGAAGGCGCCGCCGTTCCATGTGGCGACCGTGCTGGCGCCGTCGTTCTGGCCATAGAGCCGCACGGCGCCGCCGTAGCCGGCGAAATTGTTTTCAAAGTCCACATTGGTGAAGGTGGCGGCGGCCGCGTCGATGTTGATCGCGCCGCCGCCCCGCAGGGCGCTGGTGGAGTCGGCGGAGTTGTTGCGGAAGAGGGCGTTGGTGAGGGTGAGGGTGCTGGCGAGGGTGGTGCCGTAGAGGCTGATGGCGCCGCCGTTGGTGTTGCCGGCGAAGCCTTCAAAGACCGCGCGGCCGGTGCCGGCGGCGGCGCCGGGGGCGGGGCCGGCGGCGAGGGTGCCGCCGCTGTCCACCAAAAACGCCTTGGCGCCGG
>JAITDF010000671.1 GCA_031282705.1 Opitutaceae bacterium
GGTGCTCTTCGGGATGACGGTGCCGGGGCCGAAGATGGCGCTGGCGCCGTTTTTCAGGAGGTAATCGTAGTCCTGCGCGGGGATCACGCCGCCGCAGATGACCAGGATGTCTTCGCGGCCTCGTTTTTTCAACTCGGCCACGAGCTGGGGGAGGAGGGTTTTGTGGCCGGCGGCGAGGCTGCTCATCGCCACCACGTGGACGTCGTTTTCCACAGCCTGGCGGGCGGCTTCCTCGGGGGTTTGGAAGAGGGCGCCGATGTCAACGTCGAAGCCGAGGTCGGCCATCGCGGTGGCCACCACTTTCGCGCCGCGGTCGTGGCCGTCCTGGCCGAGCTTGGCGATGAGGATGCGGGGGCGGCGGCCTTCGCGTTCCTCGAATTTTTTGACGAGGGTGTGGACTTCGTTGATGTCCGAGTTGTCTCCGTAGGCCATGCGATAGACTCCCGAGATGCTGCGGATGGTGGCCTGGTAGCGGCCGAATTTGCTTTCGAGGGCGTCGCTGATTTCGCCGAGGGAGGCGCGGGCTTGCGCGGCGGCGACGGCAAGTTCGAGGAGGTTGCCTTTGCCGGTGGCGGCGCAGCCGGTGAGGGCGGCGAGGGCGGCCCGGACTTTGGCGGCGTCGCGGGTGGCGCGGAGTTCCTTGAGGCGTTTGATCTGGGCTTCGCGGACGGCGGTGTTGTCCACTTCGAGGATTTCGAGGGCGTCCTCTTTTTCGAGGCGGTATTTGTTGAGGCCGGTGATGGTTTCCTTGCCGGAGTCGATCTTGGCCTGGCGGCGGGCGGCGGCTTCCTCGATGCGGAGTTTGGGGAGGCCGGCTTCGATGGCCTTGGTCATGCCGCCGAGTTTTTCGACTTCCTCGATGTGGGCCCAGGCTTTTTCGGTGAGTTCGCGGGTGAGGGCCTCGACGTAGTAGGAGCCGGCGAAGGGGTCAACGACGTTGCAGATGCCGGTTTCGTTCTGGAGGAAGAGCTGGGTGTTGCGGGCGATGCGGGCGGAGAAGTCGGTGGGCAGGGCGATGGCTTCGTCGAGGGCGTTGGTGTGGAGGGACTGGGTGTGGCCGAGGGTGGAGGCGAGGGCTTCGAGGCAGGTGCGGGCGACGTTGTTGAAGGGGTCCTGCTCGGTGAGCGACCAGCCGGAGGTCTGGCAGTGGGTGCGGAGGGCGCTGGATTTTTTGTTCGTTGGGTTGAATTGCGAGACGATGCGGTTCCAGAGGGTGCGGCCGGCGCGCATTTTCGCGATTTCCATGAAAAAGTTTTTGCCGATGGCCCAGAAGAAGGAGAGGCGCGGGGCGAATGCGTCAACGTTGAGGCCGGACTTCACGCCGGTGCGGATGTAGTCGAGGCCATCGGCGAGGGTGTAGGCGAGTTCGAGGTCGGCGGTGGCGCCGGCTTCCTGCATGTGGTAGCCGGAGATGGAGATGGAGTTGAACTTGGGCATCTTTTGCGAGGTGAACTCGAAGATGTCCGCGATGATTTTCATCGAGGGGCTGGGGGGGTAGATGTAGGTGTTGCGCACCATGAATTCCTTGAGGATGTCGTTCTGGATGGTGCCGGAGAGTTGTTCGAGTTTCACGCCTTGTTCGAGGGCGGCGCAGATGTAGAAGGCCATGACGGGGAGGACGGCGCCGTTCATGGTCATGGAGACGGAGACTTTGTCGAGGGGGATGCCGGAGAAGAGGGTCTGCATGTCGAGGATGGAATCGACCGCGACGCCGGCCTTGCCGACGTCGCCGACGACGCGGGGGTGGTCGGAGTCGTAGCCGCGGTGGGTGGCGAGGTCGAAGGCGACGGAGAGGCCTTGCTGGCCGGCGGCGATGTTGCGGCGGTAGAAGGCGTTGGATTCCTCGGCGGTGGAGAAGCCGGCGTATTGGCGCACGGTCCAGGGTTTGGCGACATACATGGTGGCGTAGGGCCCGCGGGTGAAGGGGGCGATGCCGGGCATGGTGTCGAGGGTGGCGCAGCCGGCGAGGTCGGCGGCGGTGTAGTTGGCCTTGACGGGGATTTGTTCGTCGGTGAGTTCGACGGTGCCGGCCGGCGGCGCGGCCTGGGCGGTGGCCGGGAACTCAAATGAGTCGTAGGCGAGTTGGGTGAAGTCGGGCGTGATGGTGGTGGTGCTCATGTGGATTGGAGAAAAGTTTAAAGTTTAAGTTTAAGTTTAAGGCGTGTGTGCGTGTGTGCGGTTTGGATGCGTGGGAATGACGATGGACGATGGTGTGGTTAACGATTTCCTTGATGAAAACCAATTTTTTTGCCGGGCGCCGGCGGCGGCGCGAGGAGCTGGCGGATGGCTTCGAAGAGGTTGGCGATGGCTTCGTCGTGGCCTTCGATGCGGCGTTCGAGTTCCGCGAATTTGGCCGCGAGGTCGCGGTGCGTGGAGATGAGTTCACGCAATTGAACAAAGACCCGCACGATGGCGATGGAGATGGCCGCGGCGCGTTCGCCGCGCAGGACGCTCGCCAGCATGGCGACGCCCTGCCCGGTGAAGACGCGGGCGGGCTTTCTTGCACCACCATGACTGCGAGCATGTTGCAAACTTGATATTCCATTTTGGAATTTCAAGTTGCGAGTCTCCGCAATGGTCAGAATGAACGCAAAGTCTTCCGGAAACCGGTCGGGATTCCGATCAACCGCTTTGTTCAGGTTCTTGGTCAGAACGCCAAAATAATCTGCCAAATCTGCATCGAGCATCACACGCCGCCCTCTGACAAGGTGGATGCGGTGCCGGATTTCGGGCCCGGCGATTAACACCGGGCTGCCGGTCGCGTTGGAAACGCGCTTTGGCCTGATGGCGTTGGTTGCCATGATGGTTTCGTCAAAAAATAATCGGTAGTATTAGCAAACTTGAAGTTCCAATTTGGAACTTCAAGTTTATATACCGTTTGTCATCATATGGTTGTCATCATTCAATTGCCCCGATTTGCTTGAGAAAATTCTCCAACATGCCGCGGACATTGGCGCGGATGTGGATGAAATCGTCGAAGCCGGCCTCCTTGTAGGCCGCTTTCAAGGTGTCGTCGGCGGGGGCGCCGGCGAGGATGACTTTGACGGCGGGTTTGGCGGCTTTCACGGCCTTGGCGAAGGCGGGCGCGAGCACCGGGTAGGTGTCGTCGGTGGAGGCGAGCACGGCGATGGGGGCGCCGGAGGCGACGGCGGCCTGGGCGGCGGCCTCGGCGGTCTCGAAGGATTCTTTTGCGATGAGCTCAAAGCCGCCCGTGGCGAAGAAGCCGGCGGTGAAGTCGGTGCGGGCCTTGTGCTGGAGCACGGGGCCCATTTTCGCGACAAACACCTTCGGGCGCGCGCCGTGTTTCGCGGCGTAGGCGGCGGAGGCGGCGCGGAGGGCTTCGTAGCCTTCGGAGGCGCGACGCGGCGCGACGGGCGCGACGGCGGCGTCCGGCCTGCCGCCGGAGTGGATGGCGGCGAAAAGCTGCCCGATGGTGGCGCCTTGCGCGGCGGCGTGGACGGCGGCGTCGAACTCCTTCTCGGCGTGGTGGATTTTTTCGAGGATGAAATTGGCGAATTTCAGGCGCAGGGTCATCGTGGCGGAGCGGCGGGCCTTGACGGCCTTGGCGCGGGCGGCGGCGAAGCCCGGCGCGGCGGACGGGCGGGCGGGCGGCGTTTTTTCCTTGAGGTTGGGGAAGAGGTTGGTGCCGACGAGGCCGATGCGGCGCTTGTCGAGCCCGTCGAATTTGCCCTTCGCGGCCTCGGCGACCTGGCCTTGGGGGAAACCGGCCTTGAGCGCGGCGAGGAAGCCGCCCTGTTTCTCGACTTCCTGGAAGAGCGCCCAAGCCTTGCGGGCGAGTTCGTCGGTGAGTTTTTCGATGTAGAAGGAGCCGCCGGCGGGGTCGTTGGGGGCGGTGAAGTGAAACTCCTCCGCGAGCAGGGTGTGGATGTTGCGCGAGATGCGGCGCGAAAACTCGTCGGGCGCGCCCATGACCTCGTCGTAAGGAGCTATGTGGAGGCTGTTTACGCCGCCGAGGACGGCGGAGAGCGCCTCGGTGGTGGTGCGCAGCATGTTGACGTTGATGTCGAGCACGGTCTTGTTCCAGCGGGCGGTGCGGGCGTGGACTTTGGCGGCGGTCCGGCCGGGTTCGAGGCCGAAGGCCGTCGCGGCGCGCGCCCAGAGCAGGCGGAAGGCGCGGAATTTCGCGATTTCCATAAAAAACTGCGGGCCGACGGCGAAAGTGAAACGGAGGCGCGGGGCGATTTGCGCGGGGGCGAGGCCGCGGCGGACGAGGGCGCGCACGTATTCGACCCCGGCGGCGAGGGCGAAGGCGAGGTCCTGCACGGCGTGGCCGCCGCCGTCGAGCCACACGGCCGCGTCCACGCCGACGGTGGCGAGGCCGGGGGCGTTTTTCGCCGCCCAAGCCGTCCAGGCGGCGAGGTCGTCGTAAAGCGCGTCGATGCCGGCGGGGAGCGTGCCGCGGGCGGCGAGCTCGCCGAGCGGGTCGGCGGTGAGGGAGCCGTTGATTTTTGCGAGATCGATGCCGCGCTTTTTGGCCAGGGCGGCGAAGAGGCCGGCGAGGGGCAGCGCGGTCGCGCCGGCGCGGATGTGCACGGGCACGGCGGTGAGCTCGACCTTGTCGAGGGCGGCGGAAAGATCGTCCAAGTCGGCGATGGACAGGCCGTCGGCCCCGACATCCGCCCCGGCGGCGGCGGCATCCGGGTCGAGCCCGGCGCGCCCGGCGCGGTCGAGCGAGAGGACGACGCTGTTCTGGCCGCGCTGGAGGTCGGAGAGGAGGGCGGCGTTAAACCCGGCCGCGTCCCCCAAAGCCAGCTCCTGCGCGAAATCCCACGGCGCCTCGTGGTAGCCCCCCCGGCTGGTGCCGCGCAGGAACGGCGCCTCGCCCGGCGCACTGTCGAGACCGGGCAGCCCGGCGGCATCGGCGCGCGTGTAAACCGGCTGCAACGCAATGCCTTCGGCGGTGCGCGTGACCAGTTTCTTTTCAAACGGGACGCCCTTCAACTCGGCCTCGACCACCTTGCGCCAGTTTGCGTAGGCGGCGCGCGCGGCATCGAGGGATGTTGTTTGGGTGGATTGGGTATCGGTGGTGCTCATGGAGATTTGGACTTTGGACTTTGGACACAATCAGGATTGCGGAAAACCGCCGGGCTTTCCAACACTTAACGGCGTCCGCTCCGCAGATTCTCTTAAAGAAGGCTTACCCTTCGCCAAATGATGCGGAGCGGGGCAAGTCTTATTTGCTCATAATCTTTTCCCTTGCAGATTGCCCCCGCTTCATGGCAAGAGTTTCAGTCCACTCAAATCATGATTACCAAAATCGACCATCTGGGCATCGCGGTCCGCTCGCTTGACGAGACCGTGAGTTACTACGAAAAGGCCCTCGGCTTGAAATGCGAACACCGCGAAGAAGTCCCCTCGCAGAAAGTGCGCACCGCCTTCTTCACCGTCGGCCAGACGCACATCGAACTGCTCGAACCCACCTCGCCCGACAGCCCCATCGCCAAGTTTTTGGAGAAAAACCCCAAAGGCGGCATCCACCACATCGCCCTCGGCACCGACGACATCGCCGCCCAGCTCGCCACCGCCAAGGCCGCTGGCGTGGCACTCATAAACGAGACCCCCGTCGAAGGCGCTCACGAAATGCAGGTGGCCTTCCTACACCCCAAGTCCACCTACGGCGTCCTCACCGAGCTCTGCGCCAAAAAACACTAGCCCCTTCCGCCGGTGCGCACCCGGACCCGCCGGGTGCGCACCGCCTTTTTCAAACCCCCGCAACCGCCCGCCTTCCTTTCCTCAAAACCACCACCCGCAACCACCGGCGCACCACCCCGGCGCCACCGCCTCCAACCCGTCAACATCACCAACCCGACAACACCACCCGTCATGCCCATATCGCCCGCACTCCTCAAACAGCTCGAAGAAAAGCGCAAAACCGCCATCCTCGCCGGCGGCGTTGACAAACTCGCCGCCCGCAAGAAAAAAGGCCAGCTCAACGCCCGCGAACGCCTCGAAGCCCTCTTCGACCACGGCCAATACATGGAATTCGGCATGCACGTGCAGCACGACTGCCACGAATTCGGCATGGAAACCAAATCCATGCCCGGCGACGGCGTCATCACCGCCATCGGCTACGTGGCCGGCCGCGCCGTGGCCGCCTTCGCGCAAGACTTCACCGTCGGCGGCGGCGCCCTCGGCAAAATGCACGCCCGCAAAATCTGCGACCTCCTCGACTACGCCCAGCAATCCGGCATGCCCGTCATCGGCATCAACGACTCCGGCGGCGCCCGCATCCAGGAAGGCGACGACTCCCTCTCCGGCTACGGCCAGATCTTCTTCCGCAACGTCCTCCTCTCCGGCGTCGTCCCCCAAATCTCGATCATCGCCGGCCCCTGCGCCGGCGGCGCGGCCTACTCGCCCGCGCTGACCGACTTCATCATCATGAACAAGGAGAACGCCCAGATGTTCATCTGCGGCCCCAACGTCATCAAGGCCGCCACCGGCGAAGACCCCAAACCCGAGCAATTCGCCACCGCCACCGCCCACGCCTCCATCAGCGGCAACATCCACTTCGTCGCCGAAAACTCCAGGCACGCCTTCGAAATCACGAAAAAACTCTTCTCCTTCCTCCCCCTCAACAACGTGATGGACCCCCCGCACCACGCGACCCCCACCCTCGACCTCTCGCCGGACCCGGAGATGAACAACCTCGTCCCCTCCGACCCGAAAGACGCCTTCGACGTCCACCAAGTCATCAACCGCCTCGTGGACAACGCCGACTTCCTCGAAGTCCAGCGCGACTTCGCCAAAAACATCGTCATCGGCTACGGCCGCATCCAAGGCATCGTCGTCGGCATCATCGCCAACCAGCCCGCCTTCAAGGCCGGCTGCCTCGACATCGACGCCTCCGACAAAGCCGCCCGCTTCATCCGCTTCTCCAACATCTTCAACATCCCCATCGTCAACCTCGTGGACGTCCCCGGCTTCATGCCCGGCCTCAAGCAGGAACAGGGCGGCATCATCCGCCACGGCGCGAAAATGCTCTTCGCCTACGCCGCCGCCACCGTCCCGAAAATCACCGTCATCATGCGCAAAGCCTACGGCGGCGCCTTCCTCGCCATGTGCTCCCGCGACATGGGTGCCGACATGGTCTTCGCCTGGCCCACCGCCAACATCGCCGTCATGGGCGCGGAAGGCGCGGTCGCCGTCCTCTACAAAAAGGAAATCGAAACCGCCGCCGACCCCGCCGCCAAAGCCCGGGAACACGCCGAAGTGTATCGCGAAAAATTCGCATCCCCCTACGAAGCCGCGAGCAAGGCGATGATCACCGACGTCATCGAACCCGCCGAGACCCGCGCCAAACTCGCCATGGCCCTCCGCGCCACCCTCAGCAAACGCGAAACCCGCCCGCCCAAGAAACACGGCAACATCCCGCTCTAAACCGGCGGCCCGCGCACCCTCCGCGCCGCCGGGCGCCCCCCGCGCACGGCGGCACGCCTGTTTTGGGCGCCGGCGCGGGGCGGGGGGGTGGTGGGGCGGGGGGGGGTGTGCGGGGGTGTCGCGGGGGGGGACGGGGGCGGCGGCG
>JAITDF010000720.1 GCA_031282705.1 Opitutaceae bacterium
ACCAGCCCTCCTCCATCGGTTTCCTTTGGGAACCGGCAGGTCGTGATTGCAGCCGGCGGGGACGGGCGTGTTTTCATGTGAGGATATTCGCCGTGTTCCTTCGCCGGCCCGCATCACCCACCTATGAAATCATCCTCCCTCCGCATTGCCCTGTCCCTCCGCATCGCCCTGTCGTCCGCGCTGCTCGCGCCTGCCGTCGCCGTCGTCGTGCCGGCGCAAGGTTGCATCCCCGCCACGCGCGAGATGCCCGTCCCCACGCTCGACCTCTCCGGCCCCGCCGAAGCCGCTGCGCGCCACGTCGTCGTCGCGCGCGGCACGACGGAGGTTTACCAAGGCCACCCCACCACCGTGCTGCTGCCCGACGGCAAAACCATCTACTGCGTCTGGACCATCGGCCACGGCGGCCCGTGCGGCCCCATGAAGCGCAGCGACGACGGCGGCCTCACGTGGAGCGACCTGCTCCCCGTGCCGGAAAACTGGAGGCAAACCAGCAACTGCCCGACGATTTACCGGCTCGCCGACCCCCGCGGCACGGCGCGCCTCTTCGTCTTCGCCGGCCACGGCCCCGACGCGGGCAAAACCATGCACTACTCGTATTCCGGGGACGACGGCAAAACCTGGTCGCCCATGCGCCCCTCCGGCCTCGGCGGCACCGCCATGCCTTTCACCGACATCAAGCCCATCGACGGCGGCAGGCGCCTGCTCGGCATCACCAACATCCGCCGCCCCGGCGAGAAAAAGGACAAGACCTCCAACGTCATCGCGCAAAGCATCTCCGAGGACGGCGGCCTCACCTGGAGCGCGCCCTGGCGCGTCGCGCTCGACCTCCCCGGCCGCAAGCCCTGCGAACCGGAGCTCGTCCGCTCGCCCGACGGCCGGCGGCTCCTCTGCCTCATGCGCGAAAACATAAAGCGCGAGTCGCTCTACATGACCAGCGACGACGAAGGCCGCGCCTGGTCGGAGCCGAAGCCTCTGCCCCGCGGCCTGTGGGGCGACCGCCACAAGGCGGGCTGCACGCCGGACGGGCGCCTCGTCGTGTGCTTCCGCGACACCGGCCGCCTCAGCCCGACGCGAAACCACTTTGTCGCGTGGGTCGGCGGATATGATGATATTATCAACGGAAAACAAGGCTCCTACCGCATAAAACTGATCCACAACCACCGCTGGAACATGCCCAACGGACGCCACCGCGACTGGGACTGCGGCTACCCCGGCGTCGAGGTGCTGCCCGACGGCACCGTCGTCGCGACGACTTACACCAAATACACCGACGGCCCGGAGCTGAACTCCGTGGTGAGCGTCCGCTTTAATTTGCAGGAGACCGACCGGCTGCTCCCCGACGCGGCGGGAAACCGGCGGGAGCAACCCGCATCCGCAAAATCCCCGTCGGATAATGGGAATCTCTAAAAATACAAAAACCAGCCAGCCGCGAAAATCGCGAAAAGACACGGAATATCAAATCGGAGATAATTTGTTTAACTGATGTTGCGCGGAAGCGCCCGTGCCCTTGGAGGGGACGGCCTCCGTGCCGTCCGTGCCGCAGTGGTTTAGCAAAAATGGGAGAAATGGGAGAAATGGGAGTTATGGGAGGCATGGCGTTCTTCAGGGTGCCAGAACTCCCATAACTGATGTTACGCGGATGGCACCCGTGCCCTTGGAAGGACGGCCTTCGTGCCGTCCGTGCCGCAGTGGTTTCGCGAAAATGGGAGATATGGGAGATATGGGAGATCTGGGAGAAATGGGAGGCATGGCGTTCTTCAGGGTGCCATACCTCCCATAACTCCCATTTCTCCCATTTCTCCCATTTCTCCCATTTTCCGAACCACCGCGGCACGGAGGCCAAGCCCCAAACGCTCCCGCATAACATCAGTTATAAACATGCGTTTGGCTTACTTTTTCCGGTTTCCATTTCCCGGTGTGCTCCACAGGCAAAAATTCACTCCAGATACAGCCCTTCGGTGACGGCGGGTTTGGGGTTTAGTTTTTGCCATGAGCCGGCGAAGGAGTCCTCGTCGTAGCCGAAGAGCGGCGAGACTTCCACGGCGACGGACGGGAGGCCGGTGGCGTCGGTGGCGAGGGCGGCGCCGGCGGCGCGGAGCCAGCGGGCGAACTGGCGGAGCTGGTCCTCGCGGCAGGTCTGCGGCGAGTCGAGGCCGGCGGCGTTTTTCACCGGGCTGAAATCGTCGGCGCGGCGGGTTTCGATGACGAGGGCGTTTTCCGCGAAGGGGATCGCGTCGAAGACAAACAGCTCGAATTTCACGCCGTTGGGCTTCTCCGGTTTCACGGGCGCGCCGGCGGCGTCCACGGTGGGGATTTTTTTGTCGGCGCGGTGGAAGGGCAGCGCGAGGCCGGCGCCGCTGTCGCCGGCGGCGGCGCGGCGGATGAATTTTGTGTCCAGGATGTGGATGGCGATGCTGCCGGCGAGGTAGCGGAGGCGGCCGGTCGCGGGGTCGGTCTCGTCCTGGAGCGCCTTGGGCAGGTCGGAGTATTCGACGACGATGAGCCGCCCGTTTTGCACGCAGAAGTGGCCGACTTTTTCGGCGGCGT
Organism: Opitutaceae bacterium; assembly: GCA_031282705.1. Lineage (GTDB taxonomy): Bacteria > Verrucomicrobiota > Verrucomicrobiia > Opitutales > Opitutaceae > Termitidicoccus. The sequence continues at coordinate 2,548 of JAITDF010000720.1, forward strand.
AGGCCTTGGGCACCATTTTGCTGCTCATCGCGGAGCCGCGCAGGAGGTGCCAGCCGATGAAGGCGGGGTCGATGCCGCGGACGAGGGGGTTGTCCACTTGGAAGTAGCTGAGCGTGTCGATGCCTTCGCGGTCCATGAGGTCGAGCGCGCCGGAGCGGGCGAGGGCGCGGAGGGAGCCGCCGTGCCCGTCGGGCGACATGGCGATGGAGGAAGTGGTTTCGAGGAGGATTTTGCCGTTCAGGTCAACGGCGGGCATGCGGCCCTGGCGGAAGAAGTGGACGCGCGCGGGGTCGAGGCCGAAGTGGGCGCGGGCGGCGAAGAAGGCTTCCGTGGCGTCGTGGTTCGCGTGGCTGGTCATGATGAACCAGTGGATGGGGCGGCCGTGGCGCAGGCCGGCGGCGCGGATTTTTTCGGCGAAGACTTGGAAGAGCGTTTTCCGTTTCAGCGGGGTGACGGGGAAGGTGCCTTTGGGGCCGTTGTAGCCGAGGCGGGTGCCCTGGCCGCCGGCGACGGTGAAGGCGGCGACGCGTCCGGCGCGGAGGGCGGCTTCGCCGGCGGTTTTCGCGCGGGCCCAGGCGGCGGGGTCGCCGCCGTTTTCGGGCAGCGGCTCGTAGGGCGCGGGCGCGAGGCCGTCGAGGTTGATGGCGGGGGCGCCGGACGGGCCGAGGAGGGTGGCGCTGAGGCGGGCGATTTCGTCGAGGTCGATTTCGGCGGCGTCGGCGAGGAGGCGCCGGCGGGCGGCGGGGTCGAGGCGTTCGTAGAACGCGAAGACGTGCCCCTGCCCGGCGCGGCGGAAGGTTTCGATGAGGGCGGCGGCGCCGGCTTCGGTTTCGGAGATGGCGGCGGCGGTGGCGGTGGCGACGGTGGCGGAGGGTGTGCTGGCGGCGGGTGCGGGCATGGCGGAAAGGTTGGGATTGAAAAGGAAAACGCGGGGGACGGGAAACGAAAAACGCGAAATGGGAAACGACGGGCAGGGAGTTCCAGGCGAAGCGGGAAGCCTGACAAGATAAAGAGGGAAGAAAAAAGAGCAACTGATGTTACTGATGTTACGCAGTCGGCAGATTTTGGCAGGGCGGTCTCGCCGAGACCGCCGCGAGCACC
>JAITDF010000004.1 GCA_031282705.1 Opitutaceae bacterium
CGCGGCTCTGACGTACCGCAGACTTCCAAGTCTGCTCCGAAGCTCATGCCTGATTGCGGGTTCGCGGCCAGGCGTGAGTTTTAAGCAGGTTTGGAAACCTGCGGTACGACAGAACCGCGCAACATCAGTTATGATTGCCGTCGTTTTTGCGGGCGCGGGTGCAATGCGGCCAGCGCGGACAGGGCGAGGAGGAAGGGCAGACTGGACGCGCCTCCTCCCCCGCCGCCTCCGCTTCCGCCGGTGCCGCCGCCGGTGCCGCCGGTGCCGCCGCCGGGTGTGGTGCCGCTTGTCGTGCCGCTTGTCGTGCCACCGGGCGTCGTGACGGTGCCGGTGGTCAGGGCGAGGGTGGTGAGGTCGCCGGTGGCTTTGTCGAGTTTGCGGATGGCGGAGTTGCCGGTGTCGGCTATGTAGAGGTTGCCGGCGGGGTCGATGGCGACGGCTTGGGGGTGATTGAGTTGCGCGTCAAGCGCGGGGGCGTTCAGGTTGCCGGCGATGCCTTCCTCGCCGGCAATGGTGAGCACTTCGCCGGCGGGGGTGATGAGGCGGATGGCGTTGTTGTTCGTGTCGGCCAGATAGAGGTTTCCCGTCGAGGCATCGCAGGCGAGGCCGGCGGGTTTGGCGGCGGCGAAATGGAAGCGGGCGAGCGCGCCGGGGCCGTCGGCGTTGCCGGGGGCGCCGGGCTGCCCGGCGATGGTCGTGGCGGCGCCGTCGGGGGCGATTTTGCGGAGGGTCTGGCCGGCGGTGTCGGCGGTGTAGAGGTTGCCGGCGGGGTCGATGGCGAGCGAGGCGGGTTTGTTGTAGCGGGCTTGGGCGGAGGGGCCGTCGGCCGAGCCTGATGCGTCGGGGGCGCCTGAGTGCGCGGTGAGGGAGCGGGCGGGGTCGAGTTTGAGGATGGCGTGGCGCGCGGCGTCGGCGATGTAGAGGTTGCCCGCGGGGTCGGCGGCGATGCCGGCGGGGGCGGAGGAGGGCGGGAGGGTGGCGTGGGTGCCGACCGTGCCGCCGGGGGTGATCGCGCGGATGGCGGCGTTGCCGGTGTCGGCGGCGTAGAGGGTGCCGGCGCGGGTGGTGATGCCTTGGATGCGGTTGAAGCGGGCGGAGGCGCCGGCGCCGTCGAGCAGGCCGGGTTGTCCGGCGGCGCCGGCGAGGGGCGTGGTTTTCAGGGTGGCGAGGTTGATGGTTTGAATGGTGTTGAGCGTGTCGTCGGCGACATGGAGGAGGGTGCCGGATTCGATTGCCAGGGCGACGGGCGAGGAAAAGTGCGCGGGCGCGACGGTGAGGGTGACGGCATTGCTGGTGGCCGAGCCGGCGAGGTTTGCGGCGATGCAGCGGTATTGGCGGGCGTTGAGGGCGCCGGCGGCGGTGATGGCGAGGGTCGTGGCGGAGGCCCCGGTGTGTTGGGCGTCGTCGGCGAGGTTGTGCCATGCGCCGTTTGCGTAGTATTGCCACTGAACGTCGGCGAGGGTGTCGTCGAGCGCGATGGCGAGGGTGAGGGTTTTGCCGGTGATGACGGTTTGGGCGGCGAGGGGCTGTCGTGTGATTTGCGGCCGGGTGAGGACGTAGAGCCGGCAGGGGGTGCTTGTGGCGCCGCCGATGCCGTTGGTGATGGTGACGGTGTAGGCGCCGGCGTCGGTGGCGGCGAGGCTGGCGAGTTCGAGCGAGGGGGTTGTGGCGCCGGGGATGGGCGCGCCGTCTTTTTCCCATTGGAAGGAGAGCGGGGGCGTGCCGGTGGCGGTCACGGAGAGGGTGACGGTTTCGCCGAGGGCGGCGGCGAGTGTGGCGGGGGGCGAGGTGGTGATGGCGGGGGCGTCGATGGAGGGGAGCGGGGCGTTTTCGAAGACGTGGTCGTAGGTTTTGAAGCCGGGCTGGAGGTCGTTTTCGCCACTGATGACGAGGAGGTGCGCGTGGGGAGGGATGGTTTCGTCGATGGAGACCTGTCCGCCGGCGGTGCGGATGATGTCGAGCGAGGTGTCGTCCCAGCTTTTCAGGACGCGGTTGCGCGCGGCGGCGACGGGGTAGGCGGCGGCGTAGGCGACAGCGGTGGCGGTGATGTTTTGGATGACGCGGATTTTGCGGGGGCCGCGGGGGCCGGGTTCCTCAAATTCGAAGCCGCGGAGGGCGGCGGGGAGCGCGAGGATGGCGACGTTGGCGGCGGTGGCGTTGGCGGCGGGCGTGGTTTCGATGAGGGCGGCGCGCGTGGCGCCCTGGGGGTAGGCGACGGCGGTGTCGGAGCCGCTTTGGGCGTCGTGAAGCTCGATCATGGTGGAGCGGTCGTCGGCCGGGTCGTTCATGACGCCGAAGGTGAAGGTGTTCACGGCGCCGGCGTAGGTGCTGGCGTGGACTTTGACCTGGAGGCCGCCGTAGGTCCAGTGGCCGGCGCCGGCGGGCTGGAGTGTTTTTTTCACGCCGCTGACGCCGGTGCGTCCGGAGACGAGGGCGATGCGCTGGGCGAGGCCGTAGGCGGTGCTGGCGGCGGTGGCGGTGATTTCGGAGAGGCCGATGACGCGGGAGGGGGTGAAGACCCAGAGCTGGCCGGCGTCCCATTTGGTGGCGGCGAAGCGGTTTCCGGCGATGGTGTAGCGGGTGGAGAGGCCGTAGATTTCGCGGCTTTTGGTGACGGCGTTGCGGGCGTTTTTTCCGGTGAGGTATTTCCATTTCTGGCCGCGCGCCCAGTCGGTTTCGGCGCCGGCGGAGGTTTTGACCTGGGGGGCTGCGCCGTGGAAGGCGGCGTCGAGGGGGTATTCGTTGGGGGCGGCGGCGGCGTTGAGGATGTAGGCGCCGGCGAAGGTGCTCATGCCGTCCATGATGGGGGCGAAGCCGGTGCCGGGGAGTTCCGGCGCGGGGCTGGAGACGTCGCGGGCGCTGCCGGTGTAGCCCCAGGGGCCGTAGGTGCCGCGGGGGCCGAGGATGTTGCGGTCGTAGAGGGTGTAGCCGGCGGGGGCGTCCTTTGCGGCGAGGCCGGGCGTGTAGAGGAAGGCGAGGAGGAGGTGTTGCGCGCCGAGGCCGATTTTGCAGTTGTAGGGGTCGCCGGTGAGGTAGGCTTTGACGAGGGCGGGGAATTGCACGTTGTTGCGGTTGTAGTAGGGCTTCCATGCGGGGGAGGTGGAATAGTCGCCGAAACCGGAGCCGATGGGGACGTTGGTGATCGGGGCGTAGTTTTTGGTGGCGGCGATGGCGGCGCGCATGGAGGGGGAGCCGGTGAGGACGAGCCACCAGGCCATGTATTCGATGGAGGCGGCGTGGTAGGTGTAGTTTTCGTTCTGGTAGCCGACGTAGTGGGTGCCGCCGTCGCCGAGGGCGAGTTGGGTCATGGGGCCGTCGAGGACGGCCCTGGCCCTGGCGGCGGAGGCAGCGTCGCCGAGGGCGAGGGAGCCGAAGTAGGCGCCGAGGGCTTTGCGGATGTCGCCGTTGAGCCAGATGGCGCCGGGCTCGCGGGCGGTGTAGATGTCGGCGTTGGCGAGGACGGCGTCGCGGTGGATTTTGATGGCGGCCTCCCATTTGAATTGCTGTTCGGGGGCGAGCAGGCCGGGGGCGTGGAGTTTGAAGAGGTAGTAGGCGAGGCAGGTTTGGAAGGACGGGGCCATGTCGTCGGCGGCGAGGGTGCCGTCGGTCCACTGAGTGCTGTATTCATTGATCAAATACAGGGCGCGGTCGGCGTAGGGTTGCTGATTTTTATGGGGGCTGGAGGGGTGGAGGAAGGCGTAGGCGGCGGTGAGGAGTTCGCCGGCTTTGTTGACGTCGGGGACGGTGCCGGAGCCGAGGTTGACGCCGTCGAACATGGCGGCGACGTGGGGGTTGGCCGCGGGTTCGGGGATGGCGGGGAAGAGGGTGAGGTTTTCCGCGCCGGGCTGGATTGCGGCGGGGATGGCGGGGGTGCCGGACGGGCCGCGGGAGAGGGCGGGTTCGATGATGTCGCGGTAGTCGAGGGCGGCGCCGGCGGCGGGGGTGAGGATGAATTCGGTGAGGGTGGTGGTTGCGCCGTCGATGATGGTGGAGCGGGTGTTGAAGGCGAAGGTGTCGGTGCCGCCGTCAATGGTGACAGTGAGGACGGGGCTGGCGCCGGTGGTGAGCGTGGTGGCGGGAAGCGGGTCGCCGGCGCGGAAGGGGTAGAGGAGGACGCGGTAGTTGGGCGCGGCGGTGGAGGCGCGCTCGATGACGAGACGGTTCCAGGTTTCGGCGGTGTTGGGGCTGGCGATGGTTTCGAGGCAGGCGAGGGCGGAGCCGCCGATGGCGCCGGCGGCTTGTTTCGGCGTGCCGTCGGCGCGGAGGATGCGCACGAGGAGCCGGCGGTCGCCGGTGGCGGCGGGCTCGGCGAGGACGACGTCGGTGGCGGCGTTGCAGCCGGCGGGGAGCGCGGAGCCGGCGAGGAGCGCGAGGTCGGCGGGGACGTGGGCGAGCCACTTGTAGGTGCGGGCGGCGTCGTCTTTGCGGATGTCGTCGATGATGAGGGCGTAGGGGCGCGGGCCGCGGACGAGGCCGGCGGTGCGGATGACCTGGCGCATGGGATTATAGGGGCGCGACTGGATGTTTTCCTTTTTGCCGGCGGCGTTCCAGTTGGGGAAATCCTTGAAGGGCCAGTCGCCGAAGGCCTCGGGGATTTTGTTTCCGGCGCGGCGGAAGGTGTTCAACGTGTTGTTTTCCCATGCGAAACCGCCGGATTTGAGGGAGGTGGCGCCGGCGCCCCACCACCATTCGTTGGAGTAGGCGTAGGTGGCGTCGCCGGTGGCGAAGGCGGCGGCGGGGGCGGCGCTCCACGCGGCGAGCTTGGCGGGGATGCGGCATTTGTCGCCCTCGGTGTCCGTGACGGCCATGGCTTTGCCATCGACGAGGACGATGTTCTGGAAGTCGGCGGCCTGGAGGCCGGAGTTGCTGCCGCCGCTGTTGTAGTTGATGAAAAGGCGCCCGAGCGCGGAGAGCGCGAAGGTGTTGCGGTCGGCGAAGGTGTGGCCGCCGAAATCCTGCCGGACGTGGAAGATGAGTTGCGCGGCGCCGGCGTCGTAACCGCTGCGGGAGACGAGCGTGCCGCCGTCGTTGTCGATGTAGTCGAGGGCGCCGAGGGCGGCGGTGTTTTGCGCCTGCCAGCCGGCGGCGGCGGCGGGGTCGGCGGCGAAGATGGCGGCGGGGAGAAGCTGGTTGTAATAGGTGCTGCGGGTGGAGAATTTCGTGTCGCGCAGGTCGGGGAAGGTGTCGCGGGCGCCGGCGGCGGTTTTGTATTCGGTGTGAACGAAATTGCGCCACATGAAGTCGGCGGCGGGATCGTCGGGGAGCATCCATTTGAGGCCGATGTAATCGAGGCTTTCGACAAAGCGTTTTCCCTGCTCCGGGTCCGCGCCGCTGCCGCCGAGGAGGTCGTAGAGCGTCCACGAATAGCCGTAGGGCTGCATCATGGCGGGGAGGTTGCGGCGGGCGTAGGCCTGGAGGTGGGGGTGGCCGAAGAAATCGCAGCCGCGGCGGGCGTAGGGGATGAGCGAGGCGGCGGCGAAGAGGTAGTTTTTGCCCTGGCCTTCCCAGCCGGCGCCGCTGGGGTGCCAGCCGTAGGTGAGGAAGTTGTGCCAGACGGCCCCGGCGTTGTCGATGTAGGCGGTGACGGTCTCGTTGGTGACGCCGGTGCCGGCGGCGGCGTCCGCGGTGATGTCGCCTTCGATGGCGAAGGCGGTGAGGGTGCGGAATGCGCCGAGCGCGACCCAGTTGCTGGTGACGACCTCGGGGGCGAGGCCGACGCCAAAATAGTCGGGGGCGCCGTAGGTGTTGGTGCGGATGCAGTCGAAGTAGCGGACGAGGGCCTTGAGGACGCCGGCCCGTTGCGCATCGGTCATGGCCCAGTGGTTCATGTCGTAGGCGAGGGCGGTGAGGTGGCCGCCGAATTTCCAGTCGTTCGAGGAGGTGAAGGCGCCGGTGGTGAGGATGTATTGCGCCCAGGTGTCCATCGCGGCGGCCAGTTTTTGGGCGCGCGCGGTGATGGCGGCGGCGGCGGCGGCATCGCCGGTGTCGCGCTGGACGAGGCACTCGAACGCCTCCAGCGACATGGTGCCGGCGATGACGAGGCAATCGGTGTTCTTGCCGTCGGTGACAAGCCCGGCGATGCCGGTGGCGTCGCCGGCGGCGAGGGCGTTGTAAACGGTGGAGCGGTCGTAGAGGCCGACGTTGCCGAGGCGCCGGGTGCCGTCGGGCATTATCCTGAAGGACTCGGGTTGCCGGTCGTGGGCGTCGGAACGGCCGTCGCGCATGATCGCGGTGTAGAGTTTTATCATGGTGAACGCCTCGCGCCCGACTTGGGTGCCGGCGAGGCGGGCGTTGATGGCGGGGATTTCGCTTTCGTTGAAATAAATGCGCGGGTGCCGGCCGGGCGGCGGCTGCCGGACCACGGCGCGCACGCCGGTGTAGTCGTAGGCGACGGCGCGTTCGCCGGCGAGGGCGGGGGAAAACACGGGCGCCTGCTGTCCGCCGGTGACGGTGAGCGTGGCGGGCGCGCTGCCGGCGGAGCCGACCGCGTTGGTGATGGTCACGGTGTAGCTGCCGGCGTCGGCGGCTTGCACGGAGGGGAGCGTGAGCGCGGCGGTGGTCGCGGTGGGATTGGCCGCGGATGCGATGGCGGCGCCGTCCTTGAACCATTGGTAAGTGAAGGGCGCGGCGCCGGCGGGCGTGACGGTGAAGGTGACGGCGGCGCCGGCGGCGGCGCTGCGCGACGCGGGCGGCGCGGCGACGGATGGCGGGACGCCGGTCTGAGGCGTGGCGGTGAGGGTGGCGGTGGCGGCGTCGAAGGTGTAGGTGGCGCTCTCGCCCGCGCCCGTCCAGATGGAGCTGGAGCCGTCGCGCGTGAGGGCGGTGGTGTTGACGGACACGGCCTCGGGCGCGCCGGTTTGCGTGGCGAAGGTGGCGAGGACGCAGGTGCGGGGCGCGGCGGAGAAGTCGTTGCCGGAAACGCCCCGGAGGGCGAGCGTGCCGCCCCAGGCGAGCGCGCCGGCGACGGCGACGCGGTCGTTGGAGTCGGGGGCGATTTTCAAGGTGAGCGCGGCATTCGCGAGGTCGAGCGCGCCGGCGAACGCGAGCGTGCCGGTGGCGGCGGAGCCGGGCGTGCCGGGGGCGAGCGCGCCGCCGGGGGCGAACGCGACCGGGCCGGCGATGGCGCCGGCGCCGGCGAGCGTGCCGGTGGCGTTCACGGCGACCGGGCCGGGGCCGGTGGCGGAGCCCGCGGTGTTGGCGGCGATGAGCACGCCTTCGTCGATGATCGTGCCGGCGGTGTAGGTGTTGGGCCGGTTGAGCATGAGGGCGCCGGCGCCAATCTTGGTGACGCCGGCGATGTTTGCGCCGGCGCCGTCGGGGATGGCGCCGCTGAGGGCGAGATTGCCCGCGCCGCCGAGGCGCCATGCCTGTTGCGTGATGATGTCGCCCGCGCCGCCGGCGACGGTCGTCAGGTCGCCCGCGATGGTGAGCGTGACGCCGGGTCGCGCGACTTCGATCGAGCCGGTGGCGCGGTAGTTGCGGGAGACGCCGCGGTTGGTCGCGGCGGTTTCGCCCGCATAGACCAGCGCGCCGTGCGTGGCCGCTCCGCCGAGCAGCACGACGGTCGCGCCGGTGCCGGGCGCGGAGGGGGCGCCGGCGTCGGCGATGTGCGCAAACACGACCGTGCCGCTCGCCACGAAGAGCCGGGGAAACGTATTGGCCGTGTTGCCGAGCGTGACGGTCGCGGCGGCGTTGTTGACCATGACGCCGCCGGTCATGGCAATGGAGCCGGTGAGGGTGAGCGTGGCGCGAAGATCAAGCGCGCGGTCGGCCGCGCCCGCCCCGGTGAAATGCGCGTCCCACAGGGCGCCGTCGGGGACGTTGACGGCCTGGATGGCGGACGTGTTGCCGGCGAAGGAGAGGACGCCGTTGGCAAGGGCGTTGCGGATGAAAATCATGCCGGAGGCCGTGTCGGAAATCGTGAGGGTGCAGCCGCCGAGGTCAACCGGGCCGCCGGCGGTGAGCGCGCCGGCGGCGCTGGAACCGAGCCAGGTTTGCGAGGCGGAGAGGACGATGGGAAGCGGGGCGTTGAAGGTGAGTTTTTTCGCGGACGCGCCCATGTCGATGCCGCCCGCGCCGAGCGTGAGCGCGCCCGCGCCGGTGGCGTTGATGGTGATGTCGCCGCCGGGGCCGGCGAGCGCGATGCCGCGCCAGGAGAGGTCGCCGCCGAGCGGGACGGTGTTGGCGGTTGTGATGGCGGAGGTCCATCGCGCGGTGTCGTCGGGGCCGGGGACAATGCCGCCGGTCCAGCTCGCGGGGAGATTGAGGGCGTTGTTATTGTTGGCTTTGTCGATGGCCGTTTGCGCGGCGAGGCGGGCGGGCGCGAGGGCGAGGACGAGCGTGGCGGCGCAGGCGGGCAACCAGGAGTGCGTGGAAGTATTCATGGGACGGGATGAGAGGGGGACGCGGGACAGGTTTGTGGTGCGGCGGGTGCGTGCGGAAGCAGGCATGTGCGCGCCCATGAAGTTTTGCGCGCGGCGGGGCGTCGCAACGGGATTGTGGTTTGACGTTAACCGGGAAGCGCGTCCGGCTGCGTCGCGGCGCCTTGGCGCCAACCACTGATGTTGCGCAGGAGCGCTTGGGGCTTGGCCGCAGTGCCGCGGTGGTTCGGAAAATGGGAGATATGGGAGATATGGGAGATATGGGAGTTATGGGAGTCATGGGAGACATGGCGTTCTTCAGGGTGCCATAACTCCCATATCTCCCATACCTCCCATTTCTCCCATTTTTCCGAACCACCGCGGCACGGAGGCCAATCCCCAAGCGCTCCTGCGCAACATCAGTGGTTGGCGCCAAGGCGCCGCGACGCAGCCGGACGCGCTT
>JAITDF010000084.1 GCA_031282705.1 Opitutaceae bacterium
TTTACAACACCGCGCTCAGCATCGAGCAGCTCGAAAAAATCCGCACCGGCGCCGCCACCGGCTATGTCTCCTCCTACCTCCCCACGGTGAAAAACTTCATCGACAACGAACTCGTCAAAAACTGGACCGACGAGAAAATCGACGCGGCCGCCGCCCCCCTCACCAACAACCCCAACGACCGCCTCTCCGAAATGGCCGGCTGCGCCGCCCGCCTCTGGCTCCTCGGCGGCAAAACCGAGCCCGCCTACGCCTACAAAGCCTTCTATTTCCTCAAAGCCCTCCTCGACCAGCGCGCCCGCTCCAAGGCCGCCGGCCAGAACTGGCGCGTCAGTTTCCAGGCCAAGTTCGCCTTCCTCGAAGCCTATAAAATCCTCCTCGAAAACGACTACGCCGTCCTCGACCCCGCCTTCGACGAAGACTTCATCGCCGCCATGAAAGCCGCCGCCGCCAACAATCTCACCAACAACTACGTCGGCGACCACAACGGCGGCGCCTGCGACGGCGCCGGCGCCGTCCAGGCCCTCGCCCTCTGGCCCGAACTCGACACCGTCGCCGGCGGCGCGGCGACCGACGGCGCGTTGACCGACTACATCCGCCGCCAGTGGAACTCCTGGGCCGCGTTTCACGACACGCTGGAAAACGCCCTCAACTACAACAAACTCTTCCTCCCCATGACCATTCTCATGGCGCAGCGCGCCGCCGGCGTCCCCGGCCTCGACTCCGCCGCCATGTTCGCCGACCTCGACCACCCTGGCGCCCGCGCCATCTTCACCCGCGCCCGCGACCAGATCTCCCCCTCCGGCCAGCAGCCCTCCTACGGCGACTCCGGCAACGCCACCCCGCTCCCCGAGCTCGACTGCTGGCCCTCCGTCTTCGAATGGGCCGCCAAACGCTGGAACGACCCCGCCAGCCGCTGGGCCGCCCAATCCGTCTGGAAAGTCCTCCGCGCCAGCACCACACGCCAGCCCCTCAACCTCTTCCTCCTCACCTACGCCGACGAATGGGCCGACCTCGAAATGGAGCCCGCCCAGCCCCAGACCGGCTCCGCCCTCCAGACCCGCAACACCAAGACCAGCCCGCAGGAACCCGACAAAATCATCCTCGCCCCCTCCCGCGACCCCGGCGCGCCCTTCCTCCTCGCCGAGGCCTTCGCCCACGGCAGCCACAGCCACACCGAGCAAATCGGCGCCATCAGTCACTACGAATACAACCACAACCTCTACCTCTGGGGCCTCGGTTACAACAACCGCGCCAGCGACAAGGCCAGCATGTTCCTCGTCAACCGCCCCTCCGACGGCTTCCCCTGGCGCGCCGCCCCGCAACGCGACACTTGGTATGAGGCCGCCATCCCCACCATCCTCGTCCCCGAAATCACCGACCCCGCCGACCCGCGCTACGGCGCCGGCGGACGCCATATCATCGACCGCCCCACCTTCCGCTTCGAGCAACGCAGCACCACCGACTACGCCTACGGCACCCTCAGCGACTTCCGCCTCGTCGCCCGCGACGGCGCCGAGACCCTCCTCAACGCCTTCAACGACATCAGCGGCGGCTGGAACGGCAGCACCACCCTCGCCGCCGGCCCCACCGGCGCCGCCAACAGCGCCCTCCGCTTCCGCATCAATCCCCAGACCACCGGCAACGGCGCCACCTTCGTCGTCCCGCCGGAATCCCAGCGCAGCAACCTCGGCGTCCTCCCCGCGGAGCACCCTTTCGTCAAATTCTGGTGGAAAGTCGAGTCCGCCGCCGAGATTGACGACCAGATCATAATCTACCGCGAATCCTACCCCGGCGAACAGGACGGCAGCGCGATCGCCTGGCTCCAGCCCTTCGCGCCCGAAACCTCCGCCGCCAACGTCGAAACCGCCGCCGGCGCCCGCTACGGCTCGCTCACCGTGGACGACTATTTCACCCTCGGCACCCGCCTCACCCGCCGCATCGTCCAGCTCGACAACGGCGCCGTCGTCGTCCACGACACCCTCCTCCCCGGCGCCGACGCCGACGGGCGGCTCGCCGGCCCCGTCTGGCAGCTCGTCACCGCCGCCGACCCCGCGCCCGTCGCCACCGGCGTTTACGACGCCACCGGCTTCTACAACACCAAAACCCGCGCCGCCGGCGCCGACCGCCTCCTCGTCGTCATGGAGCGCGCCCCCGGACGCCAGTTCGGCGCCGCCCGCCCGCCCGTGCCGCTCTGGAACAGCCCCAACACCTGCGCCGCCTACGCCCGCTCCACCCTCCGCGCCGGCGTGCCCGCCAGCTTCGTTACCGTCCTCCTGCCCAACGACGGCGCCACCGCCGCCGCCACCCTCGCCGCCGCCGTCCGCATCCGGCGCGACGCCGCCGGCGGCGCGATCATCCAGCTCGACGCCCCAGCCGCCGCCGGCGGCGCCACCACGCAAGTCACCCTCGGCCCCGGCGACGCCTGGAGCGTGGACGCCATCGCCGCCCCGGCGCCCGCCACCGTCACCCTCGGCGGCCTCCTCCAGGCCTACGACGGCGCGCCCAAGCCCGTGACCGTCACCACCGTCCCCGCCGGCCTCCCCGTCGTCGTCACCTACGGCGAGGAACGCTCGCCGGCGCCGCCCTCCGAAATCGGCTCCTACCCCGTCGTCGCGCAAATCGACGCCCCCGGCTACCACGGCGAGGCCACCGGCACGCTCCTCATCCGCGAACCCTCCGCCTACATCATGGAACAACCCCTCCCCCGCGTCGCCGCCGTCGGCGAAACCGTCACCCTCTCCGTCCTCGCCTCCGGCCGCCAGCCCGTCGCCTGCCAATGGGAAAAAAGCGCCGACGGCCTCACCGGCTGGGTCCCCGTCGGCGGCGACAGCGACACCCTCGTGCTCGCCGGCCTCACCGCCGCCGACGCCGGCTTCTACCGCGTGACCGCCACCAACGACATCGGCGCCGGCCCCGTCTCCGACACCAGCGCCGCCGTCGAACTCGCCGTCGTGCCGGCCCCCTTCCCCGCCCCGCGCCCCGACGGCGCCGCCTCCGCGGCCACCGGCGGCGGCGCCGCCCCCGCCCTCCTCGTCTCCACCGAGGCCGCGCTGCGCGCCTACGCCGCGCTCGACACCCCCGCCGTCCTCACCCTGCGCGGCCACGTCACCCTCGCCGGCGGCGACCTCGTGCTCGGCTCCGACAAAACCCTCCAGGGCATCGACTCCGCCGCCACCCTCGCCGGCGGCCTCCGCATCGGCCCCGGCGCGCAAAACGTCATCGTCCGCGGCCTCAACCTCTCCAACCCCGCCCCCGGCGCGCCCGCCCTCGCCGTCACCGCCGCCACCGGCGTTTACCTCGACCACCTCACCCTCTTCGCCGGCGGCGGCGGCCCCCTCGCCACCATCGACGCCGCCTCCGACGCCGTGACCCTCGCCTGGTCCGAGCTCTATTTCACCGGCGACGAAGGCGCGCGCTCCGCCCTCCTCGCCGGCGCCGCCGGCCCCGCCGCCCCCCTCCGCCTCACCCTCCACCACAACCTCTGGCGCGACGCCGCCCAAGACATGCCCCTCGCCGTCAACGCCGACGTCCACCTCTACAACAACCACTTCAGCGCCACCGGCAACCTCTCCACCATCGTCCTCGGCGACGACGCGCAGGCGCTGGTGGACTCGAACCTCTTCGACGGCGTGAACGCCCCGCTGCTCAAAACCGGCTCCAACGCCCTCGCCCGCACCCGCCGCAACCTCCACCGCGGCGGCGCGCCCGCCGCCGACGCCGCCGACCCCGTGTTCGCGCCCGCCCACCCCAGCCTCGTGCAATCCCCCGCCGGCGGCTTCGACGCGCTCCTCGCCGCCGCCGCCGGCAACACCGCCGGCGCCGCCTCCGCCACGCCCCCCGCGCCCGTCACCCTCGCCATCACCGGCGCCGAAGGCGCGCTGCCCGACAGCGTGAGCTTCACCCTCTCCTCCACCCTCGCCGGCGCCGCCGCCCGCTCCTGGCAATGGCACCGCGACCACGCCCCCATCGAAGGCGCAACCGGCCCCGCCCTCACCGTGGACTACGCCCGCCAGGCCCTCTCCGGCGCCTACGTCCTCGAAGCCCTCCTTGAAAACGGCGACACCGCCGTCAGCAACCCCCGGCACATCACCATCGGCGCCCCCGTGCCCCCGGCGATCACCCTCGGCCCCCTCCCGCTGGGCGAGACCGGCGTGATCACGCGCTGGACCGCCAACGAAGGCGACAGCGTCTCCTTCTTCGTCGAGGCCGGCGGCGACCCCGTGCTCCGCTACCAGTGGCAAAGGCAGGCCGCCGCCTTCGTCACCGGCACCGTTTACGACGACCTCCCCGGCGCCACCTTCCCCACCCTCAACCTCGGCCGCGTCACCGCCAACGACGGCGGCGCCTACCGCGTGAAAGTCCTAAACCACTCCGGCACCGCCACCAGCCCCTCCCTCACCCTCAACATCTACAACCCCGCCGCCGGCTCCCGCATCGGCGACGCCCGCGACGGCGACGGCGGCGGCGCACCCACCCCCTGGCTCCCCGCCTCCCTCGCCGCCCTCCTCCTCGCCGCCGGCCTGCGCCGCGCCGCCTGACACGACCCGCGCCACGCCACGCCGCGCCCGCCGCCGCCGCCGCACGCACGCACCTCCCCCGCCGCCATGCTCCGCTATCTGGCCAAAGGAAAACGCCTCTACGACAACCTCCACGACTCCCACCCGCCCGGCCGCGTCCGCGGCAACTGGGAATTTTTCGCCATCATGCGCGGACGCGTCCGCCCCACCCTCCCCGGCGGCCCGCTCGGCCCGTTCGAGTCCGACGCCCTCTGGGTCTTCCCGCCCGACTCCCCCCACGGCTGGGAATCCCCCGCCCGGCAATCCTGCTCGGTCATCATCTTCCATTTCTCCTCCCTGCACCCCGTCTTTGAAAACGCCCTCCCCTCCTCCCGCTACTTCCGCATCGCGCTCGGCCCGCCCGAAAAACGCGCCCTCGCCCGCCTCCACAACACCCTCCTGCCCCACTACCGCCAGCCCCGCCACATCAGCCTCCTGCGCTTCGAGGCCGCCATGCTCGAACTCTGCTACCTCATCCTCGAACACGAACGCGAGCTCGCCAGCACCATCATCTTCAACGCCAACGACGAAAAAGCCCTCCAGGCCCGCCAATGGTATCGCGAACACCTCGCCTCCGGCATCGGCATCGCCGACGTCGCCCGCGCCGTGCACGTCTCCACCAGCCACCTCCGCCGCATCTTCAAGGAAGCCCACGGCGAATCCCCCCGCGACGTGCTCAACCGCATCGCCTCCGAGGAAGCCTGCCGCCTCATGACCACCACCACCATGAGCCTCAAGGAAGTCGCCGCCCACTGCGGCTTCAACGGCTTCAACGAATTCCGCCGCTTCTTCAAACGCGTAAACGGCCACTCCCCCTTCGCCTGGCGCGCCAACCACATCTACGCCGGCAAAGGCATCCCCACCCGCAAAACATGATTCCCGATTCTCGATTCTCGATATTGGATTCCCGATTGGGGGAGCTTCCGCCCCCGCCGCCAAACCGGGGCGGCGGCGCCCAATCCAAAATCCAAAACGCCCCCCCCGCCAACCCGGCGCGGCGGCGCCCAAATCGAAAATCGAGAATCTAAAATCGAAAAATCGAAAATCCACCCTCCCATGCTAGACCACACACCCGCCCACGGCGCCCAGCGCCCCCTCCCAAACCCGCGCCACGCCGCCCTCGTCGCACGCCGCACCATGCAAGGCGCGCCGCCCGAGGACAACCACATGGACATCGACAACTGGAACTGGGGCGCCGGCGTCGGCATGTATGGCCTCGCCCGCCTCTGGCGCCGCACCGCCGACCCCGCCTGCCTCGCCTTCCTCAACGCCTGGATAAGACGCCACTGGCATGACGCCGCCACCATGCTCACCGTCAACCACACCGCCCCCCTCCTCGCCTTCCTCGAACTCCACCACCTCCCCGGCAACGAAGACTACCTCCCCGCCTGCCGCCGCACCGCCGACTGGCTGCTGACAGGCGCGACACGCACACGCAGCGGCGGCTACGAACACACCGTCAACGCCGACGGCAGCCACCTCTTCCCCCAGCAAATCTGGGCCGACACCCTCTTCATGGCCTGCATCCTCCTCGCCAGGATGGGCCGCCTCCTCGACGACGCCCGCTATGCAAACGAAGCCGCCCGCCAGCTCCTCATCCACCACCAAATCCTCAAGGACAAACGCACCGGCCTCTTTTACCACGGCTGGGACTGCCTCGCCGGCAACTGGATGTCCGCCGCCCTCTGGGGACGCGCCAACGCCTGGATCACCGCCGCCACCGTCGAGATACTGGAAAACCTCCCCCCCGCCTTTGAAGGCCGCGACCCCATCCTCGCCTCCCTCCGCGAACAAGTCGCCGCCCTCGCCCGCTGCCAGCGCCCCAACGGCCTCTTCGGCACCCTCCTCGACGACCCCTCCGCCTACGACGAAACCTCCTGCGCCGCCGGCATCGCCTACGGCATCCGCCGCGGCATAAAAGCCCGCCTCCTCGACCCCCGCCACCTCCCCGTGGCGGAAAAAGCCGGCCGCGCCGTCCTCTCCAAAATCAACCCCGCCGGCGAAGTCGAAGGCGTCTCCGGAGGCACCCCCATCATGCCCGCCCCCGCGGACTACAAAACCATCGAAACCCGCCCCGCCCTCTACGGACAGGCGCTGGCCCTGCTGATGCTCTGCGAAGAATGACCCCCGCCCCCCGCCGCCGCCGGCATTGAAACGCCCGAATTTACAACTGATGGGACGCGGCTCCGTCGTACCGCAGACTTCCAAGTCTGCTTCGAAGCCCATGCCTGATTGCGGGTTCGCGGCCAGGCGTGAGTTTTTAAGCAGGT
>JAITDF010000165.1 GCA_031282705.1 Opitutaceae bacterium
AGCCGCGTAACATCAGTAAATAGGAATACTCCATGGACAACTCATCATTTCCCGGGCAAAAACCGGCGTCCGCCCGCAAGGCCGGTCTTGATTGCGACGTGCTGGTCGCGGGCGGCGGCGTGTCCGGCGCGGTGGCCGCGATCGCGGCGGCGCGGGCCGGGGCGCGCGTGCTGCTGGTCGAGGAGCAGGGGTTTTTGGGCGGCTCGCTTACCGCGATGGGCGTGGGGCCGATGATGAGTTTTCACAACCCCGCGGGCAGGCAGGTGGTGCGGGGCATCGCCGACGAAATCATCGCGCGGTTGCAGGCGCGCGGGGCCAGCACGGGGCACATCCCCGACACGACCACGTATTGCAGCACGGTCACGCCGTTTGACAGCGAGGAGCTGAAAATCGAGCTGGAAACGATGCTGGCGGAGGCGGGCGGGCGCGTGCTTTACCATACGCAAATCGCCGCGGCCGAGCGGGCGGGGGACGGCGCGATTGCGCGCGTGATCGCGTGCAACAAGGCCGGGTTGACGGCGTTCGAGGCCAGGGTGTTCGTGGACGCGACCGGCGACGCCGACCTGGCGGCGCACGCGGGCGTGCCGTTCCAGCTCGGGCGCGAGAGGGACGGCGCCGCGCAGCCGATGACCATGAACCTGAAGCTCGCCAACGTGGACACCGCCGCCGTCCGCGCCTACGCGCTGGCGCATCCGGAGGAGTTTTTGTTTCACCCGCTCGGGCCGGAGGAGGCGGCGCGGCGGTTGCGCGAGTCGCCGCGCATCAGCCTGGGGGGTTTTCTGGGGGCGTGGAAGGCCGCCCGCGAACGCGGCGAGGTGGAGGTGCCGCGCGACCAGGTGCTGTTTTTTGAAACGGCGGAGCCGGGGGTCGTGATTGTGAACACCTCGCGCGTGACCGGGCTCGACGCGACCGACCCGTTCCAGCTCAGCCAGGCCGAGGCCGCCGGGCGCAGGCAGTGCGCGCAGATTTTTGCCTTCCTCAAAAAACACGCCGTCGGTTTCGCCAACGCGATTCGCATGGACACCGCGGCCAAAATCGGCGTGCGCGAGAGCCGGCACGTCCGGGGGCTCCATGTACTGACGGCGGAGGACCTGCTGTCGGCGCGCGCGTTCGATGACGCGGTGGCGCTCGGCGCATATCCCATCGACATTCATTCGGCGGACGGCCAGGCGGAGACCAGCACCACGCATCTGCGGCCCGACGCGGCCTACCGGATTCCGTTGCGCAGCCTGCTCGTGGAGCAGCCGGCGAACCTGGTCGTTGCCGGGCGCTGCATCAGCGCGACGCACGAGGCGTCGGCGGCGTTTCGCGTGACGCCGATTTGCATGGCGATCGGTCATGCGGGAGGCGTGGTGGCGGCGGAGGCCGCGGCGCGCGGAGTCGTCCCGGCCGCGGTGCCGTTTGGCGTGATCCGCGAACGGCTGCTCGCGCAGGGCGCGCAATTGCCGGAGGAGGCGCCGGGTGACATCAGTTCGTAATTCCAGCTTGCAACCGGGCCGGCGGCGGCGGGGCCGGCGGCGCCATTTTGGTTGCAAGCTGGAATTTGGTGCGGGACGGGAGAAGGAGGAACGGGGAGGAGGCAAGAGGAAAGAGAAAGAGGAAAGAGGAACGAGGAACGGGAACGGGCAAGGGAAAGAGCGGGGGAGGAGGATGCGGCGAGATTCGGGATTGCGTGGGCGGGGGCGGGCGGGGTCATAGTTCGGGACGAACGTGGACAACAAAGACCCGCGCAAGCTCGATGTGGCCCCGGTCGCCGTGGTGGCGGCGGCCACCCTCGCGTCGCGCGTGCTCGGGCTGGTGCGCGACAGCCTCACGGCGGCGGTGTTCGGGGCGGGGGGGCTGCTGTCGGCGTTTTTCACCGCGTTTCAACTGCCCAATCTTTTCCGGCGGCTGCTGGGCGAGGGGGCGTTGACGGCGGCGTTCGTGCCGGTGCTCAACGAGGAGCTGGAGCGGCGGCGGCGCGAGGGGGCGTTCCGGCTGGTCAACGAGGTGGCAAGCTGGCTGCTGGTGGTGTCGGCGGCGGTGACCGGGGCGGCGATGGTGTTTTTCAGCCAGCCGGCGTGGATCGAGGCGGCGGCGCGGGCGTTCGGCGGCGATGACGCCGTGGTGGCGCGCTGGCTGGCGAGCGGGGGGATGACGGTGGCGCTTTTCCCGTATCTGGTTTTCGTGTGCCTGGCCGCGGTGTTCAGCTCGGCGTTGCAGACGCTGGGGCGTTTCTTGGAGCCGGCGGTGTCGCCGGCCTGGTTGAATGTCGCGATGATCGCCGCGCTGGTCATCGGCTGGAAATGCTGGCCGGACGGCGGCGGCGCGCTCGCCGACATCGCCGACATCGCCGGCGCCGGCGGGATGCGGATGCGTCTGCTGTGCGCGGGCGTGCTCATCGGCGGCGCGGGGCAGATGGTGCTGCCGGCGTGGGCGCTGGCGCGGCGCGGGTGGAGGCCGCGTTTCGCGCTGGCGTTGAGCGGGCCGGTGCGGGCGATTTTCCGGTTGATGGCGCCGACGGTGCTGGGCTCGGCGGTCTATCTGGTGAACATGACGGTGGCGCGTTTCATCGCGTTGTCGCTCAACGACGGCGCGGTGGCGCTGCTGAATTTCGCGCAACGGCTCATGGAGCTGCCCATCGGCGTGTTTGCGGTGGCGGTCTCGACGGTGGTTTTCCCGTTGATTTCGCGCCGCGCCGCGCAGGGCGACATGGAGGGCATGGCGGAGGGCTACCGGCGGGGGATGCGGCTGGTCCTGCTGGTCAACGTGCCGGCGGCGGCGGGGCTGGCGGTGCTGGCCGTGCCGTTGATCGGCGTGCTGTTCCAGCGCGGCGCGTTTGCCGCCGGGGACACGCTGGCGATGGCGCCGGTGCTGGCGGTGTGCGCCGCGGGGCTGCCGTTTTTTTCGTTTGTGAACCTGATGCTGCGGGCGTTTTACGCGCGCAGGGACACGCGCACGCCGGTGCTCGCGGCGGGCTTGAGTTTCGTGGTGAACCTGGGGCTGAGCCTGGCGCTGATGCGGCGGTTCGGGACGGCGGGGCTGGCGGCGGCGGGCAGCGTGGCGATCGCGGCGCAGGCGGTGTTTTTGCAAATCCGGCTGACGGCGGCGGAGGGGCGGCTGGCGTTTCGTTTCGTGCGGCGCGACCTCGGCAAAATCATCGCGGCGAGCGTGGCGATGGGCGCGGCGGTGCGGGGCGGCTGGCTCGCATGGGAGGCGTGCGCGGGCACGGGCTCGAAGTGGGCCGACGCGGCCGGGCTGGGGCTGATGATCGCGGCGGGCGCGGCGGTTTACGGCGCGCTGGCGTGGCTGTTGCGCGTGGAGGGGCTCGGGGAGCTGGCGGGGGTGTTGAGGCGCAGGTTTGGGAAAGGCGGAAACCGGGCCGGGGAAAACGGAGGCGGCAAAGGATGACCCCCGCTATTTTGAATGGATTTCACATCGCGCCGCCGCGAAGCGGAGACAGCGATTGATTCTAACTTGCCATCGAAATTGCGTCAGCAATCCAATCCCGGGAGGCGATTCCTCTGATGAACCTAAATTCCGCAGTTGAAACGTGTTTTCCAACTGCGGCGCAGTTGGATATCAACATTGTAATATATTCAATATTAAAACTATACAAATGTTTTGATCGAGAAAAACGCACTTGTTTTGAAGCTCTTTTCACTTCACCCATTGGGTGAAGCTACTGGAGCCGGATTTCCCTCTATGCTCGCTTTTCAACTGCGGAATTTAGGATTATACTATATCCGACGACAATGTGCCCAATGGGAAATAGTCACGGGCGGCCTGCGCGCCGGTGAACCCGCGTATCTTGATATTAACTGATGTTACGCGGAAGCATCCGTTCTCTTTCCTCTTTATCTTTCTCTTTCCTCATGTGGGATAAAGATAAAGAGGAAAGAGGAAAGAGAAAGAGGAAAGAAAGTTCGTCGCTTATGTAGAGAGCCCGTGAAGCCTCGGAGCAGCGGTGGTCAGCCCTGAAGGGGCGGCGGCGCGCGCCGTTCGCGTCATCGCATTTCCCCGCCCTTCCCTCGCTGCCGCCCCTTCGGGGCTCGTTTTTTTCTTGATGGATTCCGTGGGTTCCTCGCTGCGCCCGTCACCCACGGCTAAATGCTGCCGCCCCTTCGGGGCGAAATCCGCCGACACCGGTGCCTGACGCCCCTTCGGGGCTGAAACACCGCGCTCCTCCGGGGCCGAAAAGATCAAACACTGTCTCCGTTTCCGCGTAACATCAGTGAAATAAACAAACCGGCCGCTCAAAATGGCGAGGAATCGGGACATGGTTTTATTCGCGTTTTTGGGAGAGGAGTTTTTCGGCGTGGCGGCGGGCGGCGGGGTTGGCGTCGAGGAAGGAGAGGATT
>JAITDF010000230.1 GCA_031282705.1 Opitutaceae bacterium
CTTCGTTCTCTTCGCTGCCTTCTGTTCAATTTTTAGGGAACCTCTAAAAACTAAAAACAAACCAACCGCAAAAATCGCGAAAATCCGCGAAATTTTCAGCAATCAGTTTTTATAAACAAATTATCCCGCTCCCCCCGGTTTGCTATTTCGCGTCCTTTCGCGTCTTTTCGCGGTTAAAAACTGAATTTTCGAGATTCCCTTTGGAGGTTCCCAGATGCCGTAAAAATGGATGCTGCCAAAATGACACCGCCCCCCGCCCATCGCATTCCCGTCCATCGCCTTCCTTGCCATCGCCCCCCGGCCGCGTCGCGCCGCCGGTGGCGCCGGCTGGCCCTGCTCCTGCTCGCGGCCACCCTCGCCGGCCTCGTCACGGATGCCCTGCGGCCCGGACGCGTCCTCTTCCCCAAGAAAAACCTCCCGCCCCTCGAACTCATTTCGCCGGAACCATGAACCCGCCCTCTTACGGAATCATGCGCCAGCCCTTCTTATGGACACTTTGAAAAATCATGTCCCGCGCGAAGACGCGGGGGACCAGGCAGGGCAAGCACCCCGCTTGCCTGATTGGGAAGTAGGGCAAGCGTCCCGCTTGCCTGACGGCGCGCAAAGCGCGCCGCAAAACGCGCCGTCCCAAAGTGGCGGGAGCATCCTGCTCCCGTCCGGCAGGCGGGACGCCTGCCCTGCTTGGGTCGCTGCGCTCACAAATCCCAAATCCCAAAATCCCAAATCCCAAGGGACAGCGGCGCGTTGCGCCATCACATGGGAAGGCAAGCGGGACGCTTGCCCTACTTTTCAATCCGGCAGGCGGGACGCTTGTCCTGCCTGGCGCGCCGCGCGCCTCGCCCTCTTCGTCCGCTGGACACTCGGCCTCCTCCTGCTTTGGGCCGGCCTGGCCAAACTGGCCGATCCCGCGGCCTTTTACGTCAACCTCCTCGCCTACCGCCTGCCCCTGCTACGGCCCGGCGTGCTGCGCTTCGCCGCCGCCGTTTTCCCCTGGCTCGAACTGTCCGCCGGCGCGGGCCTTCTGCTGAACCGCTGGGCCGACGCCATCCACCCGCTCGCCATCGCGCTCACCGCCTTGTTTGCGCTGGCGCTCGGACAGGCGCTTCTCCGCGGTCTCGACGTGGCCTGCGGCTGTTTTGGCCGGCCTCTTTTTCCCTGGACCGCCACCCCGGGCTTCGCCTTCGGGCGCGCCCTGTTTCTGCTCGCCGGCGCCCTGTTCCTGCATTTTTTCTCCACCGGCAAACCCGCCAAAGGCCAAAACCAGAGCCAAAATCAAGGGCATGCGGGCCAAGCACCTCCGCTCCCCACTACTCCAGCAACGCGCTCGCACACCAGAGCACCGGGGCCTGGCCGTGGAGGTCGCCGGTGATCCGGGGGCGATCGAGATAATACTGGCGGTCGTTGAACGCATTGGTGCCGTAACAGACATCGCGGACCAGCCCGTCGGGATTGGTCCAGCTGACAAGCGCGAGCCAGCCCTTGCGGGCGGCGGGGCCGTATGTGGCGGCATCGAGCCAGCCGTTTTTCATGCCCGTGACAAAGCCGTAGGTGAACATGCCGGTGGCGGAGGATTCGGCCCACGAGGCCGGGTCGTCAACGAGCTGGCGCCATTTGCCTTCGGCATCCTGATGCGCGAGGAGCGCCGCCATCATTTTTTTATAGCTTTCCATGATGCGCGCGCGATTGGGATGACCGTCGGGAAGCACGCGCAAAAGCTCGGCCATGCCGGCGGCGAACCAGCCGTTGCCGCGACCCCAGAAAAACGGGACGCCGGGCGTGTGATAAAAAAGACCGTTGGGACGCTGGAGCACGTCGAGATAGGAAACCGCCTCGGCGGCGGCGCGGTCGCGATATTTTATGTCACCCGTGGCGCGGTAGGCCTGCGTCTGGAGCATGGTGATCATATACATGTCGTCGATCCAGTAGCGGGTGTTCCAACTGAGGCCGCGTTTGACGGCCTCGCGCGCGACCGCGTCGAGCCTGGACGGGTCGGCCGGCACGGCCCATTGTTCGTCGGCGAGCGCGATGCCCATGTCGAAATAGCGTTTGTCGCCCGTTTGCATATAGATTTCGAGCGGGACGGAGCCGAACACCGCCGTGTCAACATTGGCGGCGGTGTTGGCGTGTTTCGGATTGTCGCCGAGAAGCGGATCGAAACGCCTGATCAAACGCGCGGCGAGCGCCTTGTCGCCGGTCAGTTTCGCAAAACGCAGCGCGCCCTGCCACACGCAGATTTCGTGGTAATTGATCATGTTGCTGTCCATCCACAGCACAAAGTCCCGTCCGAAAACGGTCCCGGCGACACGCCTGCCGACGTGTTGCGGAGCGGCTTCCCCGGGCCATTTTTCAATCGCGTTCATGGCAAGGGAAGCACGACGACGCGAAGGGTGGCGGGCTCAGGCCAGGGCTGGGGACGCGGTCGGTCGCGATAGTTCGGCAGGGATTCCCAATGCAGGCGATAGTTTGCGCCCGGAGTTTTGACCGGGCTGGAATCGCCGGCCGTGCGGACTTCCATGCCTGGAAAAGGGGACTGTGGTTTTCTGAGACGGGCGGGAAGTGCCGGTTCGCCGGACGGAATTTTGCGGATGAGCTGAAGTGTCCGCGGCTCCACCAGCCAGAGGCCCGAGCCGAGGCCGGGGTGCCTGATGGAGATGGCGAGCTTGTCCCCCCGCGGGGCGGGGGCGCCGTGACGTATCTCGGCGACGAGGCTGCCGCCGCCATGAAAATACCAGCGGTAGTTCCACCGGCTGGCCTGGGTGGATTGCCACCGGCCGTCGATGAAACGCGCGAGGTAAAGCTGGGTCAGGCCGGCGGCGTCGAATTTGTGGTAGGCGATCACGACGTTTTTTTGATGATCGAAACCGGCGAGGCCGGAGCCGTTGATGATGCCGCCCTCCACTGGAACGGGGTCAACGATCACCCCCGGCGTGGAAATCGTAACCGGCAGCCGGACGGGCGCGCCGGCGACGGTCTCCCAGTGGACGAGGTCGCGGCTGCGCGCGTAGCCAAGGTCATGATTGGTTTCGGCGGCCATGGTGTCGCGCCAGACCCATGTGAGGTGATAATAACCGTCCGGGCCAAGGTCCGGGCCGGCCGGATAGGCGCTCATCTCGCCGCGTCCGTCGAAGAGCGGCTGGTCGAGGAGGCGCCGCCAGGCGCGGGTCTTTTCATCGTATATATTATAAAGCGTGTCGCCCCGCCCCGACTCGCCGTCGCGATAGGAGAAAACCAAGGCGCCCCCGGGCGAATAAAAGAAACGCGGATAAGTGGCGCGGCTTTCGCGCCGGCCGGTCATGCCGGGCATCCGCCTGAGGGACGATGCGTCATCGGGTTTTTCGCCGCGAAAATAAACCAGCGGGTCCACGTGCATATTGCCGCTGAGGTGGAGGCGGCCGTCGCGGTCGAAGGCCATGCGTATATAATTATGGCTGTCCCAGCCGACGACGCTGTCGAGCCCGGTGATCGTCCACTCTTTTTCGCCGAGGCGGCGCTGCGCGACGCACATCCGCCGGGCCGCGTTGTAGTAGGCGACGTATTGATATTGCCCGCGGGTGAGCAGGGCGAAGCCGCCGGGGTGGCCGGACACGGCTTGATCCACGGTGAGCTCGGTGATGCCGGCGGCGAGGTCGGGATTCACCGGGGCGGCGGCGGCGGGCGCGCTGTCAGCCGCGACGCTTGCGGCGGCGGAAATATAAAAGCAGGCGAGCAGGATGATTGATACAGGTTTCATGCTGGATTTTTTCATGTTCGTTTGTCTCCACAGGATTTCTTTCGACCGGCGCAAATGAGCAGGATGCCGATGGCTGCGAGCACCACGGCCAGGCCGGCAATGGCGGCACGCCCGGCGGGCGGGTTGGGCACGGCAAGCAGCATCGCGGTGAACGCGGCGATGGCGAGCGTGAAGCGGCCCATGACCACCAGCTGGCGCCCGTCGTTGCCCGCGCCCACCTCGCCGGCGAAATCCACGGGGCGATGCATCGTTTCAAAAAACACGTCCACCTGCCTCCTGTAATCCGCATCCGCCGTGCGCCAGAAAAACCTTGTCAGCAAAAACGCGACCGCGCCGGTGACAAACACCCAGAACACGGTGTGCTGGAGGTTCCAGCAGCCCGGGCCGGAAAAGGTCGAGAGCGACGATGGGATGATGGTCGCGGCGATGGAAAACACCGCCGCCCAGTGCGGCACCCTTTTTATAAACAGGCAGAGCAGCAGCGGCAGCGTCATGGGCAGGACAAGCACCGCCGATATTTGCAGGGCGATTTCAAACACGCCGCGCCCGCTTTTGAGACGCGACATGCAAAGCGCGAGCACGATTATCAAAACACCAAATGCCAGGGTGACCACGCGCCCCAGCCAGAGCTGGGCGGTTTCGCCCGGCGGCGGGCGGCGCAGGAGGCGGCAGAGCGCGGGCAGCATGTCCTTCACGAATATGGCCGCGTTGCCGTTCAAGCCCGCGTCCATCGAACTCATCGTGGCGGAGAACATTGCCACCACCATCATGCCGATCAGGCCGGCGGGAAGAAATTTCGCGCTGACCACGGCAAACGCGGCCTCGACGGGCTTTGGCATGCCCGAGGCGAGGATTTCATCGGCGAACAAAAGCCGGCCCGTGACGGGCGGGATGAACCACA
>JAITDF010000256.1 GCA_031282705.1 Opitutaceae bacterium
TCGGCGAGACCGCCCTACCAAAAAACCTCTCCTGCGTAACATCAGTCAGTAACTGATGTTACGCGGGAGCGTTTGGGGCTTGGCCGTCCTTCCAAGGGCACGGGTGCCGCCGCGCAACATCAGGGTATGACTCAAAGTGGCGCCGTCACGCCGCCGACGCGAGGCCGCTGCGTTTCAGTAGCGCGTCGAGCTCCGGCTCGCGCCCCATGAAGGCACGGAAAAGCACCGCCGGGTCCTCCGAATTGCCCTTGCTCAAAATGTGCTCCACGAAAGCCGCGCCGGTCGCCGCATTAAAAATGCCCTCGCGCTGGAAACGCGTGAACGCGTCCGCGTCGAGCACCTCCGCCCACTTGTAGGAATAGTAGCCCGCCGCGTAGCCCGCCGGGTCGGCGAAGATGTGGTTGAAACGCTTCACGCCGGTCGGCGCGGGCGGATGGGTCGGCACGAGACAGTCGGCGATGAGCGGGCGCACCACCGCCTCCACGTCGCCGCCCGCCTCCGCGCTCCCGCCGTCCGCCTCCGCACCGCCGTCGCCGTCCGCCGTCGCCGCACCGCTCCCGCCGTCCGCCGCCCGTGCGCCGCCGCCGCGCGCGCCAAACCCGCCCGCGCGCAGGTGCAGCAGCAAGTCCATTTTGCCGAACGCGAGCTGGCGCATCATCGCGCAGGCGGAGCGGAAGTTTCGCGCCGCGATCATCTTTTTGAACAGCTCCTCCGGGATGGGCGCGCCGGTCTCGTGATGCCGCGCGAAAAGATCGAGCCCCCCGCGCTCCCAGCACCAGTTTTCCATGAGCTGAGAAGGCAGCTCGACGAAATCCAAGGCGACATTCACGCCATTGAGCGACTGGATTTCCACCTCCCCCAGCAAATGGTGCAAAAGATGCCCGAACTCATGGAAAATCGTCTCCACCTCGCGGTGCGTGAGCAACGCGGGCCGGCCATCGGCGGGCGGCGTCAAGTTGCCGCAGATAAAGCCGAGATGCGGCGCGCGCGAACCATCGGGCCGCGGGCCGCCGGTGAGCAACTGGTTCATCCACGCACCCCCGCGCTTCGACTCGCGCGGATGCCAGTCGGCGTAAAACGAACCCACATGACGCCCCGCGCGGTCGCGCACATCGTAAAACCTCACCTCGGGATGCCAGACCTCGACGGCGTCGCCGCCGCCGGCACCCGCGCCGCCGGCAGCACTCGCGCCGCCGGCAGCGGTGCCGCCGCCAGCGTCGGCGGTGTCAGCCGCGGCATCATCATTTGGGATTTGGGATTTGGGATTTGGGATTTCCGCGCCAGCGGCCGCGGTGTTGCGCTCCAGGATTTGCAACCCGAACACGCGATTGACCACCTCGAACAATCCGGCGATGACCCGATCCATCGGAAAATAAGGACGCAACGCCTCCTCGTCGAAATCGTAACGGGCCCGGCGCAACTTCTCCGCCCGGTGGCCGACCTCCCACGGCGCGAGCCCCCGCCCCTCCGCCCCGCCGCCGCCCCCGAACTCCTCCAGCTCGCGGCATTCGCGCGCAAAAGCGGCCTGTGTGCGCGCCTGCAAATCCTCCAGGAAGGCGAGCGCCCTCCCGCCGGATTTCGCCATGCGACGCTCAAGCATGAGCGCGGCGAAATCGGGCCTGCCCAGCAACGCGGCCTTTTCGGCGCGCAGGGCGAGGATCTGCGGGATGAGCGGCGTGTTGTCGTGCGGCTCGCGCGCGCCCGCGGCGGCAAGCGCCTCCCAAATCTCGCGGCGCAACGCGTCATCGTCGAGATAGGTGAGCGCGGGCCCGAGCGAAGGCTGGTGCAACGTAAACCGCCACGCGGGCCTGCCGGGCGCGCCGAAGAAACCCTTCGCCTCGGCGGAACGCCGCGCGGCGGCCTTCGCGTGCGCGGGCAGCCCGGCGAGCCGCGCCTCGTCCCCGACCACGAGCTGCCAGGCATTGGTGGCGTCGAGCACATTTTCCGCGTAACGCTGCGCCAGCCGCGCCAGCTCCCCCTCCAGCGCCTCCAGCCGCGCGCGCCGGCCCCCGGGCAAATCGGCGCCCTGCTGGCGGAAATTGAGCAAAGTCTCCCCGACAAAACGCCGCCGCGCGCCGCGCAACGCCGCCGCCGCCGGCGTGGCCGCGAAAGCCTTCAGGCGCGCCCACAACGCGGCATTGAGCGGGATGCGCGCGAAAAACGCGGAGACCTCCGGCAGCATCGCATTGTAAGCCGCGCGCAACGCGGGCGAATCGTTGACGGACTGGAGATGCGCGACCTTCCCCCACGCCACGGAAAGCGGCTCCGTGGCGCGTTCGAGCGCGAGAAAGGTGTTTTCAAACGTGAGCGCGTCCGGGTCGCGTGCCGCGATGGCGTCGATGGCCTCCTGCGCGCCGGCCAGCGCGCGCCCGATATCCGGCCCGACATGCTCCGCCGTGAGCCGCGACCACCGGATCTCGAAAGCATCATCAAGAAAAGGATGCCCCCCGCCGCCGCCGGCAGGCGAAACGCCGCCGGCAGGCGAAACGGCACCGGCAGGCGAAACGGCACCGGCGGGTGAAATGGCAATGGCGGGCGAAACACCGTCGGCGGGCGAGGCCGGGGAGTCGGATGAGTTTTCCATGCCGGCCATGCACCCGCACCCGCCTGCGAAAGTCAACACCCGTGCGGACGCCCCGGAAAAGGCCGCCCTCCATGCCGGCCCCGTTTTCGTCCATCGTCCATCGTTTCCCGTCCTCTTTATTCTTTCCTCTTTCTCCCGGCCCACTCCTGCCGAAAGAAGAAAGATTAAACTGATGTTACGCAGTCGGCAGATTTTGGCAGGGCGGTCTCGCCGAGACCGC
>JAITDF010000278.1 GCA_031282705.1 Opitutaceae bacterium
GGAATTGAGAATTAAAAATTAAAAACAAGGGGCTTTGGGGACGCAGGGCAAGCGTTCCGCTTGCCAGACGGGAGCAGGATGCTCCCGCCGCTTTGGGGCGGCGCGCTTTGCGCGCCGTCAGGCAAGCGGGACGCTTGCCCTACGCACCCAAAACCTCCGTGTGAGTTTTTCAATGATTTCATGTTGTTTTTTGATTTTTCAAACTGCCCTTAAAAACTCACGCCCGGCCACGAGCACGCAACCATGCGTGAGTTTTCAGGCAGACGGTCGCAATTTATTATGGTTGCCCAAATTAGTGTGCACACGCCCTAAGCAAACGAAAAAGCTCTGAATGCCGTGAGGTGCATCGAATATCATACCGTTGATGCCGCCGGGCCGGACGATTCTCTGGCAATCAGGCGCGGCGGAAGGGCGGAGGTTTTGGGCGGGGGTTGGTTTTCCAGGCGGGCGATCAGTTCGGCCGCCGCCTGCCTCCCCAAGGCTTCCGATTGTATTTCCACCGAGGTGAGCCGGGGCTGCGTGAATTCGCAGAATGCAAGATTAACATAGCCTGTGACGGAAACATCCCCGGGCACGCGAAGACCGGCGGACTGGATGGTGTGCAGGACGCTCAACGCCACCGGGTCGGTGTCGCATACGATGGCCGTGGGCCGTTGTTTGTGCCGCAGCAGGGCGAGGGTTTCCTTTCGGACGATGCCGGGGGCAAAGTGGGTCGATTTGCGCCGCGACGCCGGAATTTTAATCCCGTGGGCATTCAAGGCGGCCTCGAAGCCTTCCAGACGCATGACGGATGATGAGTATATGGAATCATTCAGCAGCAGGGCGATCCGGCGGTGGCCGAGGCCCACGAGGTGGTCGATCACCTCTTTCGCACCGGTCATGTGATCGGCGGCGACGACAAAATCGCCCAGATCGGAGAAGCCGTCACCCACTTGGGCGAGGACAAGGCCGGTTTGATGCGCGAGTTTGTCGAGCTCGGCAAGCAACGGGCGGGGAAGATTCAGGCAGACGGCCCCGCCAATCAATCGCTCGGCGCACACATCGACCAGGGCTTTCGCCGCGGCCTTGTCCGCCGTGACCGGCATGTATTTCACCTGGTAGCCCAGTTCGACCGCGGCGAGGGCGACGCCGTGGACCACGAGGATGTTGGACTCAAAACGCAGCGGGGGCGTAAACACGGCGAGGGTGCGGGTGCGCCCTGTTTTGATGGCCCTCGCGGCGTCATTCGGGCGATAGCCAAGCTCGCGCGCCGTCTGCTCGATGCGCGCGACCGTTTCGGGCTGGAGCCCCTTTGCCTTGGGGGCGCGATTGAGCACATAGGAAACCGCCGCGCGGGACAGCCCGCAGGCGGCGGCGATCTGCGCCATGGTGGCGGGCGCGCGCGCCGCGCGGGTGTTTTGGGTTTGGGCGGAAGTCTTCATCAGGCCGGCCCAGCAAAGGATTCCGGCGCCGGGGCGTCAATCGCGGGCCTCGGTCCGGGAAAAATAATAAAAAACTGTTGACATGAACGGATGGCGTGTTACACGAGTAACTAAAAATCAATTCTCCCCCGCATTTCCGGCGCCCGGCGTCCTTCTCGAAAAAAATTCCGCTCCCAAAATCCCATCCATCAACCAAGCCCGCCTCGCGGCGGCGGGAAGCCGTTTCCATAATAACTTACACGTGTAACCTATTTCGCCAGATTCCTCCCGTTTCCGCTCCGCTCGCCGCCCCTCGACCATTTTCCTGCCATGATTCCCCGCAAAAAATCCATCCGTTCCCCTCGCGTCAGCCGCGCCGCCCGCGCCAGCCGCCTCGCGTTGTTCGCCGCCGCCGGCGCGCTGTTCATCGCGCCCGGCACGCGTTCCGTTCCGCTCAACATCACCGTGACCGTCGCGCAGGAGGGCCTCACGCCCGCCGTGCTCGGCTATAATTCGGGACATTTCATGCCCGGTTCCAACGTCGGCGACTGGTGGCGTTATTCGGGCGCAAAGGACGTACGAGTGTGGCGCGCTCCAGCCCGGTCGGACGTCATCCATGCAAACCCAGGCGGCGTCGCCGGGGATGGTGTGACGGACAAGGCATCGTTCCTGGCGCGCCGCCTCGCGTTGCGCACCAACACCGCGGATCCTGAGCAGCCGCTCGACAACAGCTACATCGACTGGCCTTATTTCAAGGCCCGGATGGATATCACTTATGGAGGGGGCGCGACCGGGGCCAGGTTTGTCACCGCGTCGATGTGCGCCGAGTATCGCCGGCAAGGCGCGGAGATGTTCTTCCAGATATCGGTCGC
Organism: Opitutaceae bacterium; assembly: GCA_031282705.1. Taxonomy (GTDB): domain Bacteria; phylum Verrucomicrobiota; class Verrucomicrobiia; order Opitutales; family Opitutaceae; genus Termitidicoccus. Next base: position 2,273 of record JAITDF010000278.1, read on the forward strand.
CCCGGGTTCTGCGGAGAACCCGCTGTTTCCCATCACGAGCGACAGCGACTGGGCGGGCAAATGGCTGCTCTGGCGGTATTATTATACGCATGTGTTTTATTTTGGCCGCGAATACGACGTGCGCCGGTATTCCATGTATAATGAGCCAAATCATCCCATCGCAGACGGCGGCATCGCCTACGAGGACTGGCAGATGCGCCTCCAGCTCGCCTCCGACGCCGCCCAGTGCGCGCTCGCCGACGTCAACGCCCGTTACGGGAAAAACCTCGTCCCAGAGATTTACGCACCCACTTCCTGCGGCACCCTCGACGGCTCCCCCGTCCGCGTTTACAATCCGATCGAATGGAACGTGAACGCGGTGAATGACCGGCACAAACGTTTCGACGGCACCAGCCACCCCGCGTGGCGCAGTTTCCATGCAAGCAATCATCAACGCTATCTCCTAGACCCGATTGCCGCGGCGACAGAATTCGCCACCATCCGAGATGCCATCGCACCACTCACGGTCGGCGAGCCGCCCTATGACTTCGGACTGACCGAGTTCAATACCAGCACCAACGGGGCTTTCGACACGAACAACGAGACGCTCGACCTTCCGAATCACTACTCCTCGTTCGGCGGCACCCTTGTCGCCCTCACCCGCGAGCGCGCGAAGTTCCTTTATCTTTTCACGTTCGCCCAGCTCAACAATAACAACCCCAACTACGGCGGAGCCACGCAGGTTGCCGAGGTTTACCGTCTCTTCCTCAAGGCCGCCCAAGGCGAGCGCCCGCGCCTCGCCTTCACCGGTGACACGCTGCATTCCGGCCACCACCTGCTCATCACGCGCGACGACGCGACGGGCTTTGTCCATATCTTCGCCGCCAACCGCGACACCGAGAGCCTTTCACTCAACCTCGATCTCTCCGCCCTCGGCCTGCCCGAGGGCAATGTTTTCACCGTCGAGGAGGTCAGCGACCGCAGCCACGGCGGCGTGGTCGCCCGCGGATCGGTGGCGGGCGGCGGCATCGGCACGCTCACGCTGCGCCCGCAATCGGTCGCGCTCGTCTCCATCTCCGCGCGCCCGCAGGCACCCATGCCCGGCGACGGCACGACGATGCTCGCCGTCCCCGTCGTCGCCGACGCGCAACTCGCCGACGGCGCCGCGAAGAACATGGCCGGCGGCGGCGGCGCGGCCATGGTGGCGCGCAGCGACGGGCTGACCGCAGACGGACGGAGCGTCGCGCTGCTGAAATTCCGCGTGCCTGCCATCGCCCCCGCCGATCTGCAAGTCGTGCTACTTGATCTTTTCGCTTCCACCACCGGCGGCGTCGCGCCTCCCGGCGGCGTCCCCACCACCGCCCAAGCGCACGTTTACGGGCTCGACGATGACAACTGGGACGAGGCCACCGTCACTTGGTCCACACTCACCTCCGCGTTGAAGCAAAACGTTCCCCCCGGCAACAAAATTGCCAACAACGTCGTCATCAACCAGGAGGGCGGCACGGCCACCATCCTGGGCCAGCTGGTCGCCACCTCCACGCCGGGGGAAAGGCTGGTGAACGCAACCGACTTCGTGCGGCGGCAGGACGACGGCTTCGCCTCGTTCCTCATCGTGCAGGATCATCGCCGGGATGTGACTCTCGACCCCGTCACGATTCCGGTGCCCAAGCCGGATGCATCCACGCCGCCCGATCGCATTCCCAACAACACACCCGGCGACACGCAGCCGGCCGGTATTCGCATTGTCACCCGCGAGGGGGCGACGGGCGACGCCCACGGACCGCGCCTGCTCATCGCCGCGTCCTCCGTGCCCACCGGGCCCGCGCTCGTCGAGCAACCCCTCGGCACCGTCGTGGAGGAAGGCGCGGTGGTGACGCTCTCCGTCAGCACACTGGAAACCGGCGATGATATTACCTGGCAATGGAGAAAGGACGGCGTGCCCATTCCCGGCGCGACTGGTCCCACTCTCACGCTGCCGGGTGCCTTGGCCGACGCCGGCATCTACGATGTCATCGTGACCAACCACTCAGGCCACGTCACCAGCGCAGAGGCCATCGTGGTGATCCGCCCGGCGGCGACCGGCGCGCCCTTCGGCGAAGCCGCCGCCATCGTGGTTGACCGCGATGGCGACCTCTACGTGGCCGACACCGCGCAGCACACCCTCCAACGCATCGCGCCAGACAACCGCTCCAGCCTGTTCGCCGGACTGTCGGGCACGTCCGGCGTGCAGGACGGCACCGGCACTGCCGCGCGCTTTCTTGAGCCCGGCGCGTTGAGCGTGCGCGGTGGCAACCTCTACGTGGCCGACACCGGCAATTCCACCATTCGCGCCGTCTCGCCCGAGGCGCGCGTCAGCACGATTGCCGGCGTGGCCGGCGCGCATGCCCATGCCGATGGCGCGGGCGGCGTCGCGCGTTTCGACCATCCCGGGGGCATCGTTGCCGCCACCGGCCCCGGCGCGGACATCGTGCTTTACGTGGCCGACACCGGCAACCACGTCATCCGCAAAATCGCACCTGGTCCCGCGGGTTCGGCCACCCCCGTGGTCACGACCCTCGCCGGCAAGCCCAAGACCGAGGGTGCGCTCGACGGCACCGGCACGCAGGCGCTTTTCCGCGCGCCCGCCGGCATCGCCGCCACCGGCACCGGCGCCGCCAC
>JAITDF010000283.1 GCA_031282705.1 Opitutaceae bacterium
TGGAATGGCATGATGTTATAAAAAGACCACGGATTTTTGAACCGCGAAAAACGCAAAAACACGCGAAAGCGATCCTTTCCTTTTCGCGACATTTCGCGTTTTTCGCGGTTTAAATAAAATCAACCCTTTATTTAGACAGAATGAACAGAATGGAAAAGAATGAACAAAATTTCAAAACCCATTCTGTCCATTTCATTCAATTCCGTTCATTCTGTCCAAAAAACAGAACCAATAAATTAAACCACGAAGGATGCGAAGGACACGAAGAAGATTTTTATCAACTCCTTCCTTCGCGCCCTTCGTATCCTTCGCGGTTAGTAAAAACAAACCATTTTCATGCTCGAAACATCATCCCTCCACGACCTCGCCGCCCGGACCATCCGGCGCATGATCGAACTGCAAACCGACGCCAGCCAGCAACAGTGTCCCATCGACATTGTCGCCTTTGACAGCTGGGAATGGCCGCAAGGTGTCGGGTTATACGGTCTTTTCAAGCGCTACGAACAATCGGGGGACGCCTCCTTGCTGGACTATATGAAAGGCTGGTATGAACGGCGCATGGGGGCCGGCCTGCCGGAGCGGAATGTCAACACCACCGCGCCCATGCTCTGCCTCGCGCACTTGTGCGAGGCCACGGGAAATGCGCAATGGCTGGGGATATGCGACGACTGGGCGGAATGGGTCATGCACGGGATGGCGCGCACCGCCGACGGCGGCATCCAGCACGACACCACCGGGCACAGCAACGCCGGCCAGATATGGGCGGACACGTTGTATATGACGGTGCTGTTTCTCGCCAAGATGGGCATGCTCCGCCGGCGCGCCGATTATGTCGAGGAGGCCGTCCAGCAATTCCTTATACATATAAAATACCTGTTCGATCGCGGCACGGGGCTCTGGTTTCACGGGTGGACTTTCGCCAACCGCACAAACTTCGCCAACGCCCGCTGGGCGCGGGGCAACTGCTGGTTCACCGCCGGGGTGGTGGATTTTCTGGAAATGGTGAATCCCCCCGCCGGCACGCGCGGTTATCTCATTTCCACCCTGCGCGCGCAGGCGGAGGCGCTGGAGCGCAACCAGGCGCGGGGCGGCCTGTGGCACACGCTGCTCGACGATCCCGGCTCCTACGAGGAGGCGTCGGCCACCGCCGGCTTCGGCTACGGAATATTAAAGGGCGTGAGAATGGGCTATCTGCCCGCGCGGTTTCGGGAATGCGGACGGCGCGCGCTTGAGGCGGTGGTTCGCAACATCACCCCGGACGGCACGCTTCGGAACGTGTCGTTCGGCACGCCGATGGGGCTGGATCTCGACCATTATAGAAAAATCCCCGTCTGCCCGATGCCCTACGGCCAGGCGCTCGCGGTGCTGCTTCTGGGCGAGGCGCTGCGGGGGATTTCATCATCAAGCTGATGTTGCACGGAAGCGTCCGGCCCATTGGAGGGCCGTCCGTGCGATCCCGTGAAGCGACAATCCGCCAGCCCGCGTTACGACTGGCAGCCGGCGCGGCGGCGTGTCGTATCGCAGGGTTCCAAGCCTGCCCGGGCCGAAGGCCCGCAAAAAAACCGTGGCAAGGCGTGAGTTTTTAAGCAGGTTTGGAAACCTGCGGCGCGACATCGGCGCGTAACATCAGTTATGTTAAAGGAGGCGCGGGCCGGGTTGTCCGTGCCACCCTCCCGTCGAGGCTCGCACGACCAGCTCGGCGCGGAGCAGCACCCGGCGCGCCGGCATGCGCGGCTGGCGCAGGCGGCCGAGCATCGTCTCCACCGCCGCCGCGCCGAGCGCCTCGCAGGGCTGGCGCATGGTCGTGAGCGGCGGCGCGAGCTGGCTCGCGTGGCGCACGTCGTCGAAACCGGCGACCATGATGTCGCGCGGCACGTCGCGCCCGAGTTCGCGCAGGGTTTGCAGCAGGCGCGCCGCCGTCGCGTCGTTCGAGGCGATGATGGCGTCGGGCTTCACCCGTTTCAACAGCACTTCGATGCGTTCGCGCACGCCCGGTTCGCACACGACAAAATCCAGCCGCGCCTTCGCCGCGCGTTCCACCGCCGCGCGCGCGCCCGCCACGCGCAGGTCCGTCGTCTCGGGAAACGCCGGCCGCGCGATGAACGCCAGGCGCGCGCAGCCGCGTTCCAGCATGTGCGCCGCCAGTTCGAAGCCCGCGAAGAAGTCGTCGATCGCCACCAGGTCTTCGTCGCTTCGCGCGGGGAATTCGCAGACATCGCGGTCGAGCAGCACCACCGCCAGGCCGCGGTGGTGCAGCCGCGCGGCCAGCTCGCGGTTCACGGCGGCGCGCACGGGGTGGTGCTCGATCGGCGCGAAAAAAACGCCGGCCACGCCGCGTTCGGCCCATTCGCGCGCGATGGCGTCCGGCGGGCGGTCCGCCACGGCCGCGCCCATCAGCACCTCCCAGCCCGCGGCGCGCGCGGCGCGCGCGATTTCCGCCGGGATGGGGCCAGCCATTTCCGTCGCGCCGAGTCCGTCGGCCAGCAGCCCGAGCGTGCCTCCGGAGGGCGGCGTGTGCCGCACAAACGTCCCCGCCCCGCGGTGGCGTTCCACCAGTTCGAGGCGTTGCAGCTCCCGCAAGGCCTGCGCGACCGTCGGCCTCGAGGCCTTGTGGCGGCGCGCCAGGGCCTGCTCGCTTGGCAGGCGCGCGCCGGCCTGGAAGTCGCCCCGCTTGATCGCCTGGTGCAGGGCTTGGAAGATGACGGCATGTTTGGGAAGGGGCATGGGAAATGTGGTGTGATTCAGAGTGATGTCATCCGCCGCCGGAATCTTTTATCTTTCTCCTCATTCTTTATCTTTCCTTATGGAATCGCTGGCCGAGGCGGGCGGGGTTTCATAATGAAGCCTGCCCCGGCCAGCGGTTTTATAACTGATGTTACGCGGACGACGCAGACTTGGGAGTCTGCGTTGCGACTGGCCGCCCGCCGCTGCCGCCCCTCCGGGGCTTGGGTTTCCATTAACGTTTTCCGTGGGTTCCTCGCTACGCTCGTCACCCACGGCTAAGAGCTGCCGCCCCTTCGGAGCGGAACCGCCGCCGCGCTCCCGCCGCTCTTTCGCTCCTTTGGCAGATGAAGCGCGGGTTGCTTCTTCGGGGCGAAACGCCGCCGCTCTTCCGCCGCCCGCTTCAGCCGCCGGCATTCCCGCCGGCTTCAGCCGCCGAGGCGCGGGCCGCCTTGGGCGATGTTGCGGGCGCGGAGGCGCAGGCCGTTCAGGCGGATGAAGCCGGTCGCGTCGTTTTGGTTATACCAGCTCCGCACGCCTTCCATCGACGCGATGTCGCCGTCGTAGAGCGAGTGTTTCGATTTGCGGCCGCAGGTGATGACGTTGCCTTTGTAGAGCTTCAGGCGCACGGTGCCGGTGACGTGCCGCTGGCTTTCGTCCACCAGCGCCTGGAGGGCTTCGCGTTCGGGCGCGAACCAGAAGCCGTTGTAAACGAGTTCGGCGTATTTCGGGATGAGGGAGTCGCGCAGGTGCTGCACTTCGCGGTCGAGCGTGAGGCTTTCGACCTGTTTGTGCGCGTGCAGCAGGATGGTGCCGCCGGGGGTCTCATAGACGCCGCGGCTTTTCATGCCGACGAAGCGGTTTTCCACCAGGTCCACGCGGCCGATGCCGTGTTTGCCGGCGAGTTTGTTGAGGGTCTTCATGACTTTGCCGGGCGTGAGTTTTTTGCCGTTCACGGCGGTGCAGTCGCCTTTTTCAAAGTCGAGTTCGAGGTATTCGGCCTGGTCGGGCGCGTCTTCGGGCGAGACGGTGAGTTTGAACATGGCTTTGTTTTCCGGCGTGGTGGGGTCGAACCAGGGGTCTTCGAGGATGCCGGCTTCGTAGGAGATGTGAAGGAGGTTGCGGTCCATCGAGTAGGGTTTTTTCAGCGAGGCTTCGACGGGGATTTTGTGTTTTTCGCAATAGGCGATCATCTCGGCGCGGCCGGGGAAGGCGTCGCGGAAGGCGTCGATTTTCCAGGGGGAGATGATGGCGAGGTCGGGGGCGAGGGCCATGTAGGTCATCTCGAAGCGGCACTGGTCGTTGCCTTTGCCGGTGGCGCCGTGCGCGAGGGCGCCGGCGTTTTCCCTGCGCGCGATGTCCACCTGCGCCTTGGCGATGAGGGGGCGCGCGATGGAGGTGCCGAGGTGATACTGGCCTTCGTAAACGGCGTTGGCGCGGAGCATCGGGTAGATGAAGTCGCGGGCGAATTCCTCGACGAGGTCGAGGGTGTAGTGTTTCGCCGCGCCGGTCTTGCGCGCCTTTTGCGGGAGGCCCTTGAGTTCCTCCTCCTGGCCGATGTCGGCGGCGAAGGTGACGATTTCGGCGTCGTGGGTTTCGCGAAGCCACTTGACGATGACCGACGTGTCGAGGCCGCCGGAGTATGCGAGGACGATTTTCATGGATGAGAAAAAGAAGGCGGCCAGAATGCCGCGCCGCGCCGGCACTGCAAACCCAAAGAATGCCGTCCCCGGAATGCGGGTGTAATTGCGAAAGGTAGCAGGAGTTAGCAAGCCAGGGGGAAGAGTGCGTCGAAGTCGTTGTTGGCGAGTTGGACGCGCAGATGCGACATCGCCTTGGCGTTTTCGGGCAGCCA